>JAAYZO010000416.1 GCA_012514865.1 Lentisphaerota bacterium
GCAGCGCGCCGAGCAGCAGCAGGGCGTGCACGTTGGCGGAGCCGCCGCGCAGGTTGAGGCTGTCGGTGTAGCCGAAGAGGCCGGCGCCGATGGCGAGGCCGCCGGGCATCCAGTTGCCGAAGATCATCGCGGCGAGGCCGATGTAGCCGCGGCCGCTGGTCTGGCCCTCCAGGTAGAAGGGGTTGGCGACGATGGAGAGGAAGACTCCGCCGAGGCCGGCCAGGGAGCCGGAGATGATCACGGCGAGGTACTTGTACTTGTAGACGTTGACGCCGAGGGATTCGGCGGCGATCGGGTTCTCGCCACAGGAGCGCAGCCGCAGGCCGAACGCGGTGCGCCACAGGATGTACCAGGTGGCGGGGATGAGCGCGACGGCGATCAGGGTCAGCCAGGAGACGTCGGTGACCAGTCCGCCGAGCAGGCCGGCGATGTCGGAGACGAAGAACCAGCCCTTGTCGTTGAGATCGCTCAGTGCGTCCGACAGTCCCGGCACGGTGAAGTGGCCGAGCGAGTCGACCGCCGGGGACTGCTTGGCGGAGCCGCCCTGGTGGCCCACGAAGGCCAGCGGGGCGAGGTAGCGGGTGGCGCCGAGGGCGAGGATGTTGATGGCCACACCGGAGACGATGTGGTTGACGTTGAAGGTGACGGTGACGATGGCGTGCAGCAGGCCGCCGAGGCAGCCGCCGATGATGCCGACGAGGACGCCGGTCCAGGGACCCCACTGGAATCCGGCCCAGGCGCCGAACCAGGTGCCCAGGATCATCATGCCTTCGAGGCCGATGTTGATGACGCCCGCGCGCTCGGCCCACAGGCCGCCGAGTCCGGCGAGGCCGATGGGGACGGCGAGCTGGAGGGCGGTGGACATCTGGCTGACGTTGGTGATGCCGTTGGCGCCGGTGATCAGGCGGACGATCGAGGTCAGGGCCAGGGCTCCGGCGATGACCAGCATCAGGACGGGCAGCGACATGCGGCGGCCGGTCTGCGGGGCGTGCTCCAGCGACGGCTGGTTGACGTCGGTCGCTGTGGTCGGAGCGGTCATCGGCCGGCCACCTCCTTCGTGGTGTTGTTGGCGCCGAGGACGTGGCCCGCGGCGAGCTCCGCGCCGACGCGGCGCTGCTGGCGGCGCAGGCCCCACTCACGGACGGCCTCGTAGGAGACGACCACCGACAGGACGATCAGGCCCTGCATGATGACGGCGATCTCCTTGTCGTAGCCGTGGAAGTCCAGCTCGGGCGACGCCTTGTCGAGCCAGGCCCACAGCAGGGCGGCGAAGGCGATGCCCACGGGGCTGTTGCGGCCGAGCAGGGCGATGCCGATGCCGAGGAAGCCGATGCCGGTGGGGAAGCTGAGGTTGTAGGTGTGGGAGTCGCCGAGCAGGATCGGCAGGCCCGCGAGACCGGCGATGGCTCCGGAGAGCAGCATGGCGGTGAGGACCATGCGCTTGGGGTCGACGCCGCTGGCGGAGGCGGCGGACTCCGAGGCGCCGGAGGCGCGCAGGTCGAAGCCGAAGCGGGTGCGGTTGAGGACGATCCAGTAGCCGATGCCGAGCAGAACGGCGAGGATCACCAGGCCGTAGATCTCACCGGCGGCGCCCATGTCGATGCCGGGGATCCAGCCGGACTCGTGCATCTCGCCGGTGGTGTTGTTGTTGCCGACC
>JAAYZO010000417.1 GCA_012514865.1 Lentisphaerota bacterium
CTACACAACTAAGGCGAAAATCCGACAAAGCACTGCATGGCAATGGTTTCAGCTTAGAGACGGATGGAACATCCGTCATAGGGAATTGGGTCATCCACATCGACATCGGGATCGCTATCCAAATCGGGATCGCTATCGGGATCGCTATCGCTATCGAAATCGAAGGAACGCCGAAGTCGATACCGATCCCGATAGCGATAGCGATTTGGATGTGGAGAGGGTCTCACCGCCGCACCGCGGCCCGCCAGGCGCGCAGGGCCTCGCAGGTGAAGAGTCGCGGGTAGAGGTCCTGGGCGTACCACAGGCTGGAGAAGTACAGCCCGATCGGCGCCGGCCGGTCGAGGGCCTCCGGGTGCGCCACGAGCCAGTCGACGCCGGCCGCGGCGCGGTCGCGTACCGCCGTCCAGGGCGTCAGGGCGCGCACGGCCAGGGCCGTCTCCTCGGCACTCGCGGCCAGGCCACGGTCGCCGCCCCAGCCGCCATCGGCGCCCTGCGCGGCCACCAGCCAGTCGACCGCGGCGCGGACCCAGCCCGTGCCCGCCGGCGCAGCCGAGGGCAGGACCTCGCTCAGCGCCGCCAGGACGCGGGCTGTGCCGACGACCGGATTGCCATGCTCCGGGGCGCTCTGATGGCCGAACCACAGCGGCACCCAGGCGCCATCCGGGCGCTGCACGCGCCGGAGGTACTCCAGGCCGGCAGCGGTGGCGCGGCGCAGGCGTGCCCGGAGGGGCGCCGAGGCCGCCGGCTCCCAGAGCACGAAGGCGCGCAGGGCGTGCGCCGTGATCTCGGCGGTGCTGCGGTCGAAGGGCAGACGCCCCCAGCCGCGGCAGAACGTCGGGATGCCGCCATCGCGATTGGCCAGATCGAGCAGCCAGGTGAGGCCGGCCTCGGCGACCGGCCGCTGTGACGGCCCCGTGCCGCCGAGGCGATGCAGGGCCAGGAGGGCCCCGGCGGTGTCGTCGGCGTCGGGAACGCCACCGGGGAGGTCGGTCCAGGCCCAGCCGCCCGGCGCCGCGCCGGTGAAGGGATGCGTCTGGCGGAACTGCTGTGCCAGGAGCCAGTCCCGGAGGCCGTCGCGGTCGGCCTGGGGGAGGTCCTCGCCGAGGCCCTGGACGGCCAGGGTCGTAACCCAGGTGGCCAGGTCGGTGTCGATCGGCCAGCTCCCGTCGGGGCGCTGGGTCGCGAGAAGGAAGCCCTTGCAGCGCTCCAGGACCACCGCCGGCGCGCCGCCGGAGGCCGCCAGGCTCATGGCCACGAAGGCCGTCAGGGGCGCCGCCTCGAGGAAGCCTCCCGAGAGAGGCTGGAGGTGAACAAGACGGCGCAGGGCCAGCCGGCCGCAGGGACCGCGCCAGGGCAGACGCGGCGACGGCCCGAGGCGATGGCGCACCCAGCCCATGGCGATGAGCGCCGGGAGGGCATAGCTCACCACCGGCAGACCGACCAGCGTGAAACACCGGCGCGGCAGCGCCGCCAGCTCGACCGGGAGGGCCGGGACCTGCCGCCAGCAGGCCGGCGCCTCGCCCAGGCGGCCCGAGAGGGCCAGCACCGTCAGGATCGGCACCGAGAAGGTCCGGTCGGCGCCGTAACACGACAGGACGGCCGCCGCCAGCGCCGCGGGTGCCGTGCTCCCGAGCTGGCCGCGGACCCAGCCCTCGGCACGCTCGACCAGCGGCCGGTGGGCCGCGACGGCCTCGCCGGCGGACAGCGCCGCGAGGGCCAGGAGGGTCGTGCTGAGATTGCCGGGACTCGACGGCGTGTCGCCCCAACTGCCATCGGCCAGGATCGTCTTGCCGAGCCAGTCCAGCCCGCGGGCGGCGGCACGCTGGCAGGCCGGGTCGGGGTCGTAGCGCAGGGCGAAGGCGGCCACCGCCGTCGACAGGGCGCTCGACGACAGCCGGCCGCGCCACTCGCCGCGGGCAGCGCGGGCAGCCAGGAGGCCATCACGGCAGCGGCGATGGAAGGCGGCGATCGCAGCGTCGTCCGTCATGGCTCGAGGGCTCCCAGGGCGAGCAGGGCGTAGGCGGTGTATTCGCAGTCCGGCAGCGCGTCGGCCACGGCACCGCGGAAACCGCCGGAGTCGTCCCAGAGGCTCTGGACGAACTGCCCGGCGGCGCTGGCCTCGCCGGCGCGCAGGGGCGCCCCGAGGCGGCGCTGCGTCAGGGCGCCGACGGCGGTCGAGAGGAGGTCCGACGCCGAGGCGTCCCGGTGGGCCGCGAAGCCGCCGTCCGGACGCCGGCAGGCCGACAGGGCCGACAGCACCGCGGGTACTGGCGGGGCGCCGCCGAGGGCTTGCAGGGCCAAGGTCGCCGCAGCCAGTGGGCTGAGGCCGGCGGACGGGTCGGCGAGGGCCGCGTCGAGGAGGGCCGCGGCCGACGCCGGCGCGATGGCAGGCGCGGCCCGGCCGAGGCCCTCGCCGGCAATCACCGCGAGGTAGAGGCCGTAGGCGCTGCCGGGTCCACCGGGGTCGAGGCTGAAGGCGCCGTCGGGGCTGCGGTAGGCCGCCAGGGCGGCGGCGGCACGGCGGCGCATCGGGCGCGGCAGGCCGAAGAGCCGCAGCAGGCGCTGGCTGGCGACCCAGGCGGCGAGGTGCGGGAGGTCGAGGTCGGCCGGGTCGATGGCGTCGAGCCAGGCGCGATGACGGCGGCGGTCAGGCGGCGCCCGCAGGGCGGCGCCGGCCAGGAGTCCGAAGAGAGTGTAGTAGACATCGGCCGCGGCGCCGCGGCCGCGGTAGCCGCCGTCAGGCAGGGCGCGCGCACGGAGGAAGGCCGCGATACGGGCGCGGGCGGCGCGGTTGAGGAGGCGCCGCGACCGCGCCGCCACCCGCAGGAGGTCCGCGGTGATGGCCGAACCGGGCCTCATGGCCGCGGCGGCCCGTCGCCGAGGAGGCGCCACACGGCGCGCTGCAGGAAGGCCTTCAGCGGCGCCTGCCGCAGCGGCGCCAGGGCACGCAGGGCCTCGTTGCGGTAGTGCTCGAAAAGCAGGGCGGCCTTGGCGGCCACGCGGTCGTCGGCAAGCAGCGCCAGGAAGCGCGCGCGGACCGCCTCCGGCGCCGGCGGCCGGCGCCAGGCCTCGACGATGGCGCTCTGGAGGTGCTCGTCGGCGAGGTCGAAGGCCAGGGCCGTAGTCAGCACCGGCAGGCAGGCCGAGGACCACAGCGGCTGGCCGTCGGGGCCGCGGCTGTCGGCGATGTCGTCGCGGATCTGGTAGGCGATGCCGAGGGCGGTGCTGAAGCGCGACAGGGCCTCGCCCGGCTCGTCGGCGCCCGCAGCCAGGGCGCCGAGGCGGAGGGCCACCGCGAAGGCCGGCGCGGTCTTGAGCCGGAAGACCTCGAGGACCCAGTCGGTGGTCAGCGCCCGTGGCGACCGCCGCCATGACAGCTCCTCGCCCTGTCCGAGGGCGAGGTCGCGGTGGCTTTCGGCGGCGACCGCGAGGACGCGCGCGAGGCGTTCGGGGGGCAGGCCGCAGTCGGCGATGAGGCGGTAGCCCTCGCCGAGGAGGAGGTCGCCGACATTGAGGGCGACGGGCAGGCCCTCCGTGACGTGGAGCGTCGGCGCCTGGTCGCGGACCTCGTCGCCGTCCTCGATGTCGTCGTGGATGAGCGAGGCTTTGTGGAAGCACTCCACGGCCACGGCCAGGAGCTGCACGCTCGCCGGGATGTCCTCGCCGGGCTCGGCGGCGAGGGCCTGCCAGGCCGCGGCGGTGAGGAACGGCCGCCAGCGCTTGCCGGAACGCGCCAGCCAGGCGCGCGAGACACGCCCGGGCGCGCCGCCGTCCGAGCCGAGGACGGCCTCGATGGCCGCCGGCGTGAACCACGACTCGACCCGGCCGCGCAGGGCCTCGACGCCAAGACGCGGCTCGCGGCCGGGACGACGGAGACGCAGGAGAGCGCGGACGTCGTCGACATCGACCGCGGTGTCGCGACAGCCATCGCACGTGAGCGGCACCGCCAGGCTCGGGATGGCCTCGGCCGCGAGCACCGGGAATGACTTCTCGAGGGCCTCCATGCAGCTCACCCCGATGACCGCGTCGATGCAGCCCTGCTCGAGGAGCTGCCGGATGAAGGTGAAGCCCTCGGCGATGAGAACGACGTAGCCGAGGTCGTGGGCCTCCTGCTCCAGGCTCCCGAGGGCGCAGGAGCCGCAGTGGGCGCAGAGCAGCCCGAGGTCGTCGACCTGGGCGCGGCACTCCCGCGAAGAGCGCAGGCACTGCGGCAGGAGCAGCACGCGGCGCTCGCAGGGCACCGCCGCCACGGTGTCGCGCCAGACAGCACTGCCGAGCAGGACCATGAGGTAGCCGACGACGTCCTCGGCGCAGGCCTGCCGGGCGACCGCCTCGGCGTGAGAACGAATCTCGTCAAGGCCCAGCGGCGGGACCAGCTCGTGGTCGGCGAGGTAGCGCTCGACGGCCTGCTGCAGACGCAGGCGCTCGGCGCGCGACGGGGGGACCCGATGCGCCGACAGACCGGACGGTGCGCTGCTCTGCTCCACACGCGGCATCCGTACGACTCTCCCTCGCCAGAAGCCACGGCCACGGTCAGCCGTAGGCACCAAAACCGAAGAACCAGTGCTTCTTGCCGAAGCGGTAGGCCCAGTGTCGCTCGGGAATCTCGACACCGGGGACGTGATGACTGAGACGGCAGCACGAGGCGGACAGTTCCGCCAGGCCGGTGCCACGGCCGGTGCAGTCCCGCGCCTCCTGGGCTTCGAGGAAGGCCTTCAGGCGGTCCGGGCCGGTCATGACGATGCAGCCGCGGCCGGCCTCGCAGGCGAACTCGCGGAAGGCCTGGAGGAAGGCCGATTCGGTGAGAGCGGCGCCGACGTCGGGGGCCTCGGCGAGGTCGTCCTTGGCGAACTGGATGATCGGGCAGGGCTCGACGCTGCCCCAGGGGTTGATGTGGTGGCTGATGCCGACGGCGGCGGGGCAGAGGGCGCGGCCCTCGTGATCCCAGTAGGCATCGACGACGAGGATGGGCACGCGCAGTCGCAGC
>JAAYZO010000418.1 GCA_012514865.1 Lentisphaerota bacterium
ATGGGCAGTTCTACCACTTCGGCACGAGCCGCGAGCTGGTGGACACCACGCTTCGTCTGCAGAATGCCCATCTGGACCAGCGCCGTTTTGGCCGTGGCGGCCACGAGCACCCGGCCGCGTTTCTGCAGAATGCCGATGTCGGCGTCGGCCTGCATGCCGGCAATCACACGGTCTGGATCGAGAATGCGGTGTTGCCGCCGACCTGGTCGGTGCGGCACTCGCATGTGCTGACCGGCATTCCAGCGAACGACTGGTCGCTGCGCCTGCCGGCGGGGGTGTGCCTGGATGCGGTGCCGCTGACGGGCGGGCGCTGGGCGTTGCGGTTCTACGGTATTGACGACGCCTTCCGGGGTCCGCTCGGCGACCCGGGCACGCGCTGGCTGGGTCAGGCGGCCTCGGCGTGGTTCCGGGGGCGCGGCCTGGACCCCGACGGCTGTGGCCTGGATACGGCGGTCGATCTGCAGCAGTCGGCGCTGTTCCCGGTGCTCTCGGACGACGAGATGGCGTCGGCCGGCGCGTACGTGCAGTGGCTGATCGGCGAGCCGGAGGCGCCCGGCGCGTCCGGCGACGCGGCCTTGATCAACCGTCCCGTCTCCGGAGGGCGTGCCAGCGGTGCGGCCGCGACGGCCGCGACGGCAGGGCAAGGCGATGGCCACGCCTGGGCGCGGCGTTACCGCGAGGGCGCGCGTCTCTCGGCGTCGGCGTTGGCGCAGGAGGCGGATCTGGTGCGGCGGGGTCGTCAGCGCGCGGCGCTGCGGTCGCGGGCGCTGGAGCGCCTGGCCGGCTCGGCGGGGGTGTCGGTGTTTCTGCGCACCGACCTGGCGGTGGCGGCGGCGGAGTTCGCCCGGAAGGGCCTCAGCCTGCCGGCGCCGGAGAGTGTCGCGGCGCCGCTGGATCAGCTCCACCTGCGCATGTTCCGGGCGATGGTCCGCCGCCACCGCGGCGAGGCCGACTGGGCGGCTGACGAGCGGGCCGCCTTCGAGACCCTGCGGCAGCTCTTCGTCGCGCCGGGGGCGATGACGCGATCAGCGCCGCGCCGGCAGCTCCTCGCGGATCAGATCATCTGGGGTCGCAGCCCGGTGCGTCTTGACCTGGCCGGCGGCTGGACCGACACGCCGCCGTACTGCCTCGTGCATGGCGGCCGGGTGGTGAATCTCGCCGTCGAACTCAATGGCCAGCCGCCGATTCAGGTCTTTGCGCGCTGCTGTGACGAGCCGCACGTGGTCGTGCGCAGCATCGACCTCGGCCAGGAGGAACGCCTCGAGACCTACGAGGATCTGCGGCGCTACGCCGAGGTCGGCGCCGCTTTCTCGATACCCCGCGCGGCCCTGGCCCTGGCCGGCTTCCTGCCGGAGTTCGCGGCGCAGCCCGACGACAGCCTTAGGAGGGCCCTCGAGCGTTTCGGCGGCGGCATCGAGCTGAGCCTCCTGGCGGCGGTGCCGAAGGGCTCCGGCCTGGGCACCAGCAGCATCCTGGCCGCGACGGTCCTGGGGACGCTGAACGACCTCTGCTGCCTGGGCTGGTCGCGCGATGAGGTCATCCGCCGCACGCTCTGCCTGGAGCAGATGCTGACCACCGGCGGTGGCTGGCAGGACCAGGCCGGCGGCATCCTGGCCAGTGCCAAGCTCCTGGAGAGCGCCCCCGGGTCGCCGCAGGTCATCCAGAGCCGGTGGCTCCCGGATGCGATGCTGCGGCAGCAGTCGAACCACGGGCTGCTCCTCTACTACACCGGGATCACGCGGCTGGCGAAGGACATCCTGCAGGACGTCGTCCGCGGGATGTTCCTGAACGCCGCCGGGACGCTGCAGCGGGTGGGCCGCATTGGCGAGAATGCGTTGCGGGCGGCCGATGTGCTGCAGCGCCAGGACTACGCCGGTCTGGGCGCGGTGGTGCGGCGGAGCTGGGAACTGAACTGCGCCCTGGACGCCGGGACGAACCCGCCGGCGATCGCGGCGCTGCTGGCGCGGGTGGAGCCATGGCTCCTGGGCGCGAAGCTGCTCGGCGCCGGCGGCGGCGGCTTCCTGCTGATGGTGGCCGCTGATGACGAGGCGGCCTGGCGCATCCGGCAGGAGCTGACCGCGCATCCGCCGAACGCAGTGGCGCGCTTCGTGGATATGGGCATCTCGGAACATGGCCTGCAGGTGACGCGGAGCTGAGGGAGGGTGAGGGGATCCAACCACGAAGGGCACGAAGAGACACGAAGGGAAGAGGAGAAGGGGAAGGGGAGAGAACCACGGATGGACGCGGATGGGGGAAGAGGGGGGAGGGTCGCGGACAGGTCCGGAGTCCGGAGTCGGGGAGGGG
>JAAYZO010000419.1 GCA_012514865.1 Lentisphaerota bacterium
CACCGACCAGCGCAACCTGACCACCGCGTACACCTACGATGATCGCGGCTTGCCGCTGACCCGCACGACCGGCACGGCGCTGGATACCTGGGACTACGACGCCATGGGCAGGCCGGTGCTGGCCGATCGCGGCACGACCGGCAACCCGACGGCCGTGTCGCACACGGTGTTCGCCTACACCGGCCTGGGCGACCTGGACTACGAAACGCAGACGCTGGCCGGCGGCGCGCCGCGCACGACTGATTACGGCAACGACCAGGCCGGCAATCGCACCAGCCTGACCTACCCCGGCGGGACGGCGCTGGGCTATGTGCCCACTTCCCTCAACCAGGTGAGCACGGTCAGCCTGAACGCCAATCCGCTGCTGAACTACAGCTACAACGGCCAGCGGCTGGACAAGCGCCGGACCACCACGAACGATACTGGCCATACCACCGTCTACGAGACAGGCTATGGCTACGACGATCATCGGCGGATCAACGGCGTCAGCAACGTGCTGGAAGTGGATTCGACGCCGCAGACAGTCGCAACCTACGCTTTCACTCACGATAACAACGGCAACCCGCTGACGCAGACGGCCAGTGGGTCGAGCGACTTCGCTGGCGATAATCGCACGTTCACGGTGGATTCCCTGAACCGGCTCACCAACACGGCCTATTCCGGCGGGGCCAACGAGAGCAGCGTCTTCGACCTGGCCGGCAACCGCGAGTCGTACACCGACCGTGCCGGGAGCACCACGGCGTACACGCTGGCCAACACAGCCAACGAGTACGCGACCATCGGCGGCCAGTCCGTCACCTACGATGCGGCGGGCAATCTCACGGTGGATGAGGACGGCCGGCGGTACAGCTACGACGAGCGGAACCGGCTGATCCAGGTTCAGAAGCCCGCCCCGGACGACACGGTGCTGGCCAGCTATAGCTATGACGCCCTCGGCCGGCGGGTCGTGGCCACCATCGGCACCGTGACCACTCGCTACTACCACGACGGTCAGAACGTCATCGAGGAACGAGACGGTTCTGACGCTCGCGTACGCTACCATGTCAACGGTGCACAGTTCATTGACGAGCGGGTGGCGACGTTCGAGGACGGCAGCAGCGCGTTTACCTACTACCTGCTGAAAGAAAACTTCTCCGTGGCCGGCACGGGCAACGCGGACGGCTCGACCGTCGAGCGTCTGGACTACTCGGCCACGGGCAGTTTCGCGGGCTCCGGCGGCGGCATCGACGTGGACTACACCAACGACGGCTACGTGGATGCCGACGACCTGGACGAGTTTGCGGCCTGCGCTCTCGGGCCGGCCATTCCGCAGACCGACCCCGCCTGCGCCGACAAGCGGCTGGATGCCGATGACGACGTGGACCAAGACGACTTCGGCATCTTCCAGCGCTGCTACAGCGGCACCGAGTTGGCGTTACCCGAATGCACGGGGGCTGGCGGCGGCCTACCCGCTTCCGGCACGTTCGCGATGCACGGCCGCCCGGTGGATGTATACTCCGATGGCCATACGGTGCTGTTCGTGCGGGGCCGGTACTACGACCTCAAGCACGGGCGGTGGCTCCAGCGCGATCCAAAAGGCAATGTGGATGGGCCGAATCTGTATGAAGCGTTCGGCTCCAATGCGATGGCCGCGACAGACCCGTTCGGGACGGATATCTGGGTAACAGCCCGCCGGGTCAAGTCCGAGAGTCAGGGCCAGCCTGCCTGGGCAGTCCGCTACACTCTGCACCGCAACGGATTCGACCTGGGAGCAGGCGATGTTTGGCACGGTATCGGCACGTTCGTATGGCTGTTCGCGCCCAAAGGAACCGAGCAAACCGAAGATCTCGGAACGGAGTATTACCCCTTCACCGGCGAGACCGACTGGCGGGCAATCGCGAAGGTTGATCGTTTTGCCGAGAACACCCGTCGAATCATGGATGATATGGCCAACGCAGGGGCGGATGTCGCGGCGCTAAGCAAGGCCGTCAAGGTAACTGCCTTTTCCGGCGCGCTTGTGCTCTCCGCAGGCACGGCGACGATCGTAGCGCCCGCCGCGACGACGACGTTCTCGACGACGACGGTCGGCATCACGCAGACCACAGTCCTGGGCAACATCGCCGCCGCCTCGGCAACCTCGGGGGCAGCGGGGTTCACGTTCGGGGGTTCGTATGTGCTCCTGAGCGGCGGCACGCCCGCACAGGCAAGCGAGGCGGCGGTGAAGGGCTTCGCTATCGCTGCACCACTGGGGGCCCCGGCGGGTCTCCTCGCTCCGGCCGGCGCTTTCTCTGCGGCAACGGCGGATGCGCAGATCATGGTGTCGATCCCCGCGCAGCGCGGTGGGCGACTGGTCCACCTGACAGATTCAACCGGCGCTGCTGGCATCGATGCAACAGGTGTGCTCAAGGGCAACATCTACGCTGGGCCGCTGTCAAATGCC
>JAAYZO010000420.1 GCA_012514865.1 Lentisphaerota bacterium
CAGGCCTCAGCCCTTGCCGGAGAGGACCTTCATATACTGGAAGCGGCTGAACAGCTCGGTTTCGGGGTTGCGGCTCTGGGACAGCCGGCCGCGGAAGTCGCTCAGGCGCTGGCAGTCATGCGCCTTCATCCAGGCCTCAAGCTCCTGGCGCATGGTCTCGACATGCCCCGGGCGCTGCCGGATGACCGCCGAGACCGACTGCACGACGTCGGCACCGGCGAGGAGGCAGCGCACCACGTCGAGGCCGCTGTGGACGCCGCGTGAGGCCGCCAGCGAGGCCCTGATCTGGCCCGAGAGCAGGGCCACCCAGCGCAGGGTCGGGCTGAGCTCCGCCGGCGTGCTGAAACGCTCGCCGGTGACGATGGCCAGGCGGTCCGGGTCGATCGTCGGCATGTAGAAGCGGTTGAAGAGCACGAAGCCATTGGCGCCGGCCTTCTGCAGGCGCCGCAGGAGGTCCGGCAGGCTCGAGCAGGTCTCGGGCAGCTTCACCGCGATCGGGATCTTCACCGCGGCGCGGGCGGCCCGCACGATCGACTCGTAGCGGTCCTCGACTTCGGCGCCGCTCATGGAGAACCACGTCGGCATGATGGCCACGTTCAGCTCGAGGGCGCTGGCGCCGGCGGCCTCGACCTGGGCGGCGAACTCCTGCCACCACTCGGCACGCACGCAGTTGATGCTGGCAATGACCGGGACATCGACCCGGGCCCGCGACTCGCGGATGAGCTCGATGTAGCTGCCGGGGGCGGTGCGCAGGGCCACGTCGGCGGAGAGGTACTGCGAGACCTCGGCATGCCAATCGCTGGACTGCTCCAGGGCCGCGCTCAGCGCCGCCGTCTCCTGGGCGAGCTGCTCCTCGAACAGCGAGGGCAGGACCACCGCGGCAGCACCGGCTGCCGCGCAGCGCGCGACGCCGTCGGGGGAGCCGGTCATGGGGCTGGCGCCCACAATGATCGGATGCTTCAGAGACAGCCCCAGATAGCTCGTACTCAGATCTGCCATGATATCACCTTAGCCTGACCTATTCACACGCCGCACGGCGGCCCGTGAACAGGCCACCCTTCGGGTTTCGACGCGAGGCACGTGCGACCTCCTGCTCAGGGCTGACCTTGAGCAAGCGGCGCAAGCGGATGGTGAGCGAAGCATCGGCGCTTCGCGAATCATCCAGGTTCGCTCGCCACCGAACGACCTGGCGGTCGCCCGCCACGTCTGCCCTCACGCCCCACCACCGCCGTGCGACCGCGACCGCGCCATCGCGGCCCCCGTCTCGGGGTCTTCGTTGTTGCGTCGCAGGAACTCCTGCAGCAGGTCGCCATGCTGAGCCCAGACCCGGTGCCGACGCACCTTCAGGGTCGCGGTCAGCGTGCCGTCATCCATCGTGAACTCCGGCAGGACCACCACGTCCTTCGGACGCTGGTACGGCGCCAGATGTTCCGTGCGCTCACGCACCTGCCGGCGCAGCGTCTCCAGTCGCGCGGCCTCCGGCAGGGCCTCGTACTTCTCGGCGTCGACGTTGACCGCGACGTAGACATTCTTGCAGCGGTCACCGAACACCATCGCTTCGCTCACCAGCGGCGCGCCCTTGATGGCGTCCTCGACATGCTCGGGGTGGAGCTTCTCACCGCCAAACAGCACGATCATGTTGCTCTTGCGGCCGTCGAGATACAGATAGCCATCGGCGTCGACATAGCCGACGTCGCCGGTGTGGAGCCAGCCGTTCTCGAGCGTCTTGGCGCTGTCGTCGCGGTGGCGCCAGTAGCCCTTCATGACGCAGTCGCCCCGCACCAGCAGCTCGCCATGGAGGTCCTTGCCGAGACGCCCCTCCTCGTCGCGGAAGGTGTAGTCGCCCCCGCCGGCCGGCGTCACCCACGACAGCATCGTGCCGCAACTGCCCAGCCGAACCAGGCCCTCAGCACTGGCGCTGATGATCGGCGTCGCTTCGGTCAGACCATAGCCCTGATACAGGGGCACACCGAGACTCTGAAAGAAGACCTGCACCTCGACATCCAGCGGCGCACCGCCATTCATGAAGAAACGCAGATGCCCGCCAAAGGCGACGCGGACCTTCCGGAACAGCACCGGATCGTAGACCAGACGGTGCAGCACCCGCCGCACCAGGCGCGCGCCCATGGCACTCTCGGTGCTCAGGGCACCACGGGCGTTGCGCATCGCCTGAGCGAAGAACTGCTGCGCCCGCGGCGGCTTCTCGCTGATCTTCTTCTGAATGCCCGCCATCAGGACCGTCGCGATCCGCGGCACCACCAGAACCACGGTCGGCTGGTACGAGCCGATGTTCCTCGCGAAGTCCTTCTTGTCCTTCGGAATCGAGATGCGGTAGCCGGCCATCACGCTCATGATGACCTCGCCAACCAGGCCGTAGCTGTGCCAGTACGGCAACAGCGACATCATGTTGTCACCCGGGCCCAGACGCACGCGGTCCAGCGCCGAACGGGCATTGGCCAGGATGTTCCGGTGCGTCAGCATGACCCCCTTGGGCATGCCGGTCGAGCCGCTGGTGTAGACCAGGGCGGCGACCTCCTCGTCCGGCACACACGCCGCCTCGCCCTGGCGGCCGTCATGCGCCCAGGCCACCTCAAAGAGCTCCACAGGGACATCTCCGGCAGCACCGCGGACCTTGTCCGCAAAGGCCGCCTCGGTCAGGAGCAGCGCCGGACCGCAGTCACGGATGACGAAACCAAGCTCGAGGTCGGCAAAGGCCTCCGAGATCGGCACGGCAATCGCCCCGACCCACCAGATCGCGTAGAAGGCGACAACCTGCTCGGGACACTTCGCCGCAATGAAGCCGACACGGTCGCCGCTGGTAACACCACGCTGACGCAGGAAGGCGGCCCAACGCTGCACGTCGGCCAGGATGTCGTCGTATGAGCGGTGCCGCAGAGACCCCGCCGTCAGACTCGTCAGGAACGGCTTGCCGGGACTCTCGGCACATCGACGGAGCAAGAGCTCGGGTAGATTCATGGGCTGTGCATCCTGCCGTCACCTCGATGCTCG
>JAAYZO010000421.1 GCA_012514865.1 Lentisphaerota bacterium
AGGATGCCGCGGATGTAGCCGCGGGTGAAGGCGATATCGCGGTCGATGCCAGGCAGGTCGCGGCTGCCGACGCATTCGACATAGCACGGCCCGCGCCAGCCCTGGCCGAGCAGGCCGCCGAGCACGGCGGTGAAGTCGACCAGGCCGTCGCCCGGCGTCACCATGACGTCGGCCTTGCCATCGCGCACGACGCAGTCCTTGATGATCACGGCGTTGCAGACTGCCGCGACGCGCGCGGCGTCGGGTTCGGGACGGCGCGCCCCGACGGTGTAGTAGATGATATTGCCGGGATCGAAGCAGATGCCGAAGCCCGGCTGGCCGACCTGGCGATGGGCCTCCAGGAGGTCCTCGACCGTGAGGCTGATGCCGCCATGCGGCTTCATGGTGATCTGGAGGCCGGCGGCCAGGGCGTGCGGAGCGCAGCGCCGCATCAGCTCGAGGTAGCCGGCGTAGTCCTCGGGGCGGCTGGTGCCGCAGTCGAGCAGGCGCATCGCGCCGAGCGCGGCGGCGTTGTCGATCAGGCGGCGGTAGTCGTCGACGGCGGCCGCCAGGCCCATCTCCAGATGCGTCCGGCCCAGGAGCAGCGACGGCACCACGCCCGCGGCCGCCGCCGCGGCACGCACCGCCGATACCGCCGCGGCGCTGCTGCCGGAGTCCACCGGCGAGCCCGAGGGATCGCGGAAGACCGCCACGTCGCGGTAGCCGGCCGCCGCGATGCGCTGGAAGGCCTCGGCGTAGGGGATCGCCGCGTAGGGCCGGGTCGTGCAGCCAAGAATGCCACTCATGCGCGGACTCCTCCTTACTTCAGTCCCAGACGACGACGCCAGTACCACTCGGCAGCCAGGCAGGCCGCCAGGAGCACCATCAGGACGCCGTGGCGACTCCAGTACAGCCGGGCCGTCCGCATCGGCACCGCCGTGCTCAGGGGCAGCGCCTCGAGGCGGTCCATCTCGCGGTAGCCGACGAAGGTGCCGCCGGTGACCCGCGCCAGGTCGCGCAGGACATCCTCGCGGTAGGCCGTATCCTCGGTCTCGAGGCCGACGCGGCGCGCCAGGAAGTGCGCCTCGCCGTCGAGGTCGCCCGAACTCGGCGCGCGGATGCGGTAGGCGACGCGGTACTCGCCGACCTCCTCCGGGAAGGCGACCGCGGTGTAGCGCCCGGGCGCCTCGGCGCTGGCGTCGAGCGCGACCTCGTGGCTGGCGCCGCTCGGGCTGGTGACTGTGGCCGTGACCTGGGCATCGACGGCCGGCAGGAAGTCCCGGCCGAGGACCTGCACATCCAGCGGCACGGCCTCGCCCAGGCCGACCTTGCTGCCGTCGGCGACCACCTGCAGGCGCGGCTTGCCGGTGCTCGCCAGCCAGACCAGCAGGGCATTCCAGAAGGCGCTGTGGCTGGCCTCGCCGCCGGCACTGGCCAGACGCCACCGCCAGGTCGACTCCAGGCCGAGGTAGGCGACGCGGCCGCTGCCGTAGCTCTGCGCCGCCAGGGCCGTCAGGCCGCTGCCGCGCAGCACCGCCGCGGCACGCGCCCCGCGCTTCAGCTCGCGGCTCAGCCAGAGCGGCCCGCCCGGCGGCACCGGGAGGCTCCCCGGGCTGGCCAGGACCTGGCCGGGATCGACATCGAAGATGAACTCGGGGTTGGCCTCGAGGTACTCCCGACGCGTCAGGGCGCCCGCCGGCGCCGGCAGCACCGGCACGACCTCGCGCAGGCTCTCCGGCAGGTCCGCGGTCGGCCCGACGACGAGCAGCCCGCCGCCGCGGCGGTCGACGAAGCCGACGAGGGCCGCCGCGCCGGC
>JAAYZO010000422.1 GCA_012514865.1 Lentisphaerota bacterium
AGGGCGGCTTGCAGGCCAGATTCCAGGTTGAGGCCGTTGGCGACCACCAGCTTGGTCTTGGTCAGGTCGGCCACCTCACGTGACGACACCGAGAAGTCGTGCGGGTCGTCGCCGGGGCCCATCAGCGTGCTTGACGTGGTGCCGGCGCACTGGGTGATGTCGCTGAGGATCGACCCGAGTTGCGTCGTGGTGGCGATCGCCACGGGGGTTTGGCTGGTCTGTTCGCTCGCCGACTCGGACGCCGCGGGCGTGGGTGAGCACGCGGCCAGTGTCAGCAGGAGCGGGACGGCGAGGATGGTTGAACGCACCCGTACAGACTAGAGGCTATTGATAACCATTCTCAACTCGTGTTGCTTTGTTGCCGCATGCGAAAGGCCCGCGAGCGAACTCGCGGGCCTTTGCGGTGATCGTGAGATCAGTTCGTTTCCTCGGTGACGTCGCTGGCCGGAGCCTCGGCAGCGGGTGTCTCCTTGACCTCAGCGGCCGGGGCCTCGACCTTGTCGGCGGCCGGCTCTACAGCCGGAGCCTGCTCCGTGGCGGCGGGGGCCTCCTGGGCCGACGCAGCTTCCGGGCTCTGCGTGCCGCACTTGCACTGCTCGTGCGTCGGCGGGGCGTCGGCTGAGAACAGAAGGTTTCCAGCTGCGTCGTAGCCCATGATCGTGCTCGGGTTGCCTCGCGAGGACTTGAACCAACCGAGATCAACTTCTGCACACTGCTTGCTGGCGATCGTCAGTTCGACGGAGCGGGGAAGGGTGGTGCCGCACAGAGCCATGAGCGTGACGCCGTTGTTCAACTTCAGCGTTTGAACAACGAAATCAATCGTGATGCTGTTGGGGCAGTTGTTGCAGACCAGTAGAACGAGGTGGTAGTCGCGGTTGTTCTTGCCCGGGGCCTTGCAGGCCTTCGGGTTTTCTGAACGTATAGGACACGCACGGCAGCGGCGACGCTGGGTGCGACGGCAACGACGGCGGCGGCTGGGACGCTCCAAGCGGCGCCCTTGGCGAGTGTGCGGCGAGAGATGCCGGACTGGGTCTGTTCGGTCATGGCGGTGGGTCCCCTTAGTGCATGCGAAAGTTCTTCGAGATCAACATGTCAGCGTTTTGCCCGGCTCGCGCAAGGCGATTGCCCGCGTGAAACCCGCTTGCCAGCGCGGCAACGGTAACGATTGGGCAACAACCGCCCTGCGCTCGGCCACCACCCACCGGGTGGCCGAGCGGCTCGCGTCAGGCCGACAGGGTGGCGTCCGGGAAGGTTGCCTCCTCGGACGCCGCCTTCCCGGCTGCTGCGATCTCGGCGTCGATCTCCTCGATCTCGGCCTCGATGGCGGCTGTGCGCTCGAGGTCGCCGGACGACACGGACGCCTTCTCCGGTGCAGCGCTCTCGGCCTTCCTGTCCTGCTCGTCATCGACCTGCTCGGAGGCCTGGGCTGCGACCGAGTCGGCGGCCGCATCGGCCTTGCTCTGGAGCTGCTCCAGCTCGGCCTTGAGCTCCGCACGCCGGGATTCGAGCCCATCGGTGTCGGCGCCGCGGCGGCTCCGCGGAGCGCTCTGGCCCTCACAATCGGCGAAGCCGATCTTGCGCTGGAACGTCAGGGTCTCGGGGTTCTCGCCGGGCAGGGCCACGTCGATCGAACGCTGGGCCCAGAGGCAGACGTTGTCGCAGATCCCCCACGCCAGGGTGACGTCTGCTTGCGCCCGGAAGTGCCCAAGGTACAGCCGACCATCAGGGCTGACGTTCGCCGGGTTGATCGGGCAGCTGTAGGTCCACGTGTAGGGGGTGTAGGTGGCGCCATCGGGCTTGGTGGCCGGCGTGCCGCGGACGGCGCTGCCCCAGCAAGAAGAGTGTCCGTTCAGGTTGGTCCAGGATGCGTTGTTGTTCCCGCGAATCCACAGGGTGATCTTGGCATTGGTGATGGTCGAGCCGGGCGTGACGTCATACAGATAGAGACCGTAGGGCGCCCCGTCCGGGCCGACCCCACTGATGTCGGAGTCGTACGTCAGG
>JAAYZO010000423.1 GCA_012514865.1 Lentisphaerota bacterium
GCGTTGGGCGTTGCCCCCATGTCCCCCGTGTCCGCCGCCGGCGCCGTTGGCGCAGGGCTGTTTGAAAGTCCGGTTCTGGCACCCCTCCAGGGTGCATGGCGTGCAATCGGCGTTTCCGGGGGTCGGGCTGCGCGCGACCCCCGGCTACGATCTGGCACCCCTCCAGGGTGACCGAGTGAGCGCCGCCGCGATCTTCAAACAGCCCTGCCGTCGGCGGCGCTCCGGCTGGGCTTCTCTCCCCTGCGGGTCTATGGTGTGTGCAGTCCCGGCTGGCGGCTGTGGCACGACGTCGCAGCCGTCCGGCCTGATGGGTGGAGGCACAGCAATGAGGCCGTGGCGATGGGAGGCCCTTCTTCTCGGCGTGGTGCTGGCGGCGACGGCGGCGGCGGCGCAGGACATGCGTCGGCCGCGCAAGCTGATCGCCACCGGCTGGGACAAGCCTGACCAGGTGGCGCTCAAAGAGCACATCCGGGTCATGGAGACGCAGCCCTTCGACGGGGTCATGATCACCGTCACCGGCAAGCGCGACGACGGGCGGCCCTGCGCGCTGCGCTCGGCGCACTCAAGCGAGCCGTGGTCGCGGTCGTGGTTCACCGCCGCCATCGAGGACCTCCGGAGCATCCGCTTCGAGCGCTTCACCGACAACTTCATCACCATCGGCGCCAACCCGGGCAACGTCGACTGGTTCGACGACGAGGGCTGGGCCGCGATCACCGAACACTGGGCCATCGCCGCCTGGGTGGCGCGCGAGGCCGGCTTCAGGGGCTTCCATGTCGACCCCGAGGCCTACACCAAGCCCTTCCTGCAGTTCAGCTACGCCGCCCAGGCCCAGGCCGGCCAGCACCGCTTCGACGAGTACGTCGAGAAGGCCCGCGAACGCGGTCGCCAGGTCATGGCGGCCGTGGCCCGCGAGTACCCGGATGCCGTCGTCTTCTCCTACTTCCTTAACAGCATCTGCCGCGGCGCCACCGGCCACGAGGACCCGCGCCGGCTCCTCGAGGGCATGGGCTACGGCCTCCTGCCGGCCTTCGTCGACGGCTGGCTCGAGGCCGCGCCGCCGACGATGACCTTCGTCGACGGCTGCGAGTCCGCCTACCTGTACAACCGCGAGATGCAGTTCCTCGAGTCGGCCGTGGATATCAAGGGCGCCTGCCAGGAGCTGGTCTCGCCGGCAAATCGGGCCCGCTACCGCTCCCAGGTCCAGGTCAGCTTCGGCATCTACCTCGATGCCTACTGGAATGACGAGACCTCGCGCTGGCGCGTGCAGACCGACGGCACCCCGCCGGTGCGGAAGCTCTACGAGAACGTGCGCGGCGCCCTGCGGGCCTGCGATGAGTATGTCTGGGTCTACGGTGAGAAGTTCCGCTGGTGGCCGACCGGCAACCGCGGCGTGCGGCCGCAGAGCTGGCCCGAGGCCCTCCCCGAGTGCGATGACGCCCTGCGCCTGGCCCGCGACCCGGCCGCCTTCGCGACGGCCCTCCGAGAGCGCCTGGTGGCCTCCGGCGAGCTGGTCAACCTCGCCCGCAATGGCGACTTCGCCAGCGAGAGCATCCCGGCCACCGGCGACATCCCGGCGGCCGACTGGAAGAGCGGCGGGGCCCCGGCCGGGTGGACCACCTGGCAGACCGAGCAGGACAAGGGCGTCTTCTCGTGGGACCGCGAGGCCGGCGCCGCCAAGGTCGTCGGCGTGGTCCACAGCGGCTGCCTGATTCAGCGCCACCGCGTGACGCCCGGCGATACCTACCTGGTGCAGACGCGGGTGCGGCGCACCGGGGGCTCCACCGCGAGCATCCGCGTGCGCTGGCAGACCCCCGCGGGCGCCTGGACGCGTGAGACGGAGGACGTCCTGGCGCCGGCCGGAACGCCCGACGCCGAGGGCTGGAGCCGCATCACGGCCGTCGCGACCGTCCCGCCGGAGGTCGGCTCGCTGGTCGTCCTCCTGGGGGCGGCCTCGCAGCGCCAGGCCGAGGACGCGATCTGGTATGACGACGTCGAGATCTGCCGGCTGCACGGCGAGGGCCTCTTCGCACAGCCGCCGCAGCGCTTCGCCGAGGCGCCGAAGGAGTAGGTCCCGCGAACCAGGCGCGACCCCGGGCGCCGGGCGGCGGCGCGCCGGCAATACCGAGACGATGCTCGGCGCTCCCAGGGAAGCCGCCGCTGTTGCCAAATCGCCGGCGCGGCAAGTAGGTCCACGGCGCCGTCCGTGGACCTCCCGGGCGCCGGCAGCGCCAGGGAGACGACTGGCGCGGTGCGCCGGATAGACCACCATGGAACATCCTCTGGCTGAGCCTTCTGCGTCAGAGTTCCGGCCGTGGCCGGAAGCGTGCCGCGTGCTTCAGGCTGCGGCGCCGCCCGGCGGGCCTCGGGTCCGGCGCCCTGAAAGGGCATCATTCATCAGCCCAGGGCAACGCCCTGGGAAGCCGGATAGGACGCATCGCAGGCTGTAAGTCTGCGACAGAACGACGCGGGTTTCCCTGCGAAGCATACGAAGGAGTCGCCGGTCATGCTCTCCATGAAGATCGCGGTTCAGGATCGCAGCGGCCTGGCCGGTCCGCGGCCGGTGACCGGCGGCGTGCCGGTTCGCGAGGGCGCCGCGCCGGCGGGTTCGGCCTTCGTCCTGCACACGGCCGCCGGCAAGGGGGTGCCGTTGCAGACGCGCGTCCTGGCGCGCTGGAAGGACGGCAGCGCCCGCTGGCTGCTCCTGGATTTCGCCACCGCGGTGGCAGCCGGCGGCCGTGCCGACCTGGTCTTGAGCACGGCCGCCCCAGCGGCGGCGGCGATGCCGCCGCCGCCGTCACCCGGGCCGGCCCTGTCCACCGCCGCCGGCGGCGCCGCCGCCCTGGTCGACGGCATCCTCGAGGTCGGCCTCGAGCTGACTCTCGCCGACGGCACGCTCTGCCATGCCGTCCTCGGCGAGCCCGCCGTCGAGGACGACGGGCCCTGCCGCCGCACCCTCCTCTGGCGCGGCGACTTCCGCACCCCGGGCGGAGCGCGCGTCTGCCAGGTCCGCCTGCGCGGCTCGAGCTACGCGGGGACGTCCCGCCTGCGCCTGGAGCCGCTCCTCCTGGTCGACGCCGCCGACGGCATCCTGATGCACCTCCGCAGCCTCGACCTGGTGGTCCGGCCGGCCGGTCTGACGGCGACGGGCGTCCGCCTCGGCGGCGAGCCTGGCTGGAGCGGCCCGGCCGACGGCGCCGTGCGGCTCTTCCAGCGCGACGATGAATCCAGTGAGCTGCAGGGCGCCGCCGGCCGCGGCGGCAAGGCCCCGGGCTGGGCCGAGCTGCGCCTCGGCGAGCGCACCGTCGCCGTCGCTCTGCGCGACTTCTGGCAGCAGTGGCCCAAGAGCATCGGTGTCGCCGGGGGCGCCCTGCGGGTCGGGCTCTTCCCCTCCTTCCAGGCCGGCGATTTCGACCACATGGAGCCGTGGTACAAGCACGCCTACCTCTTCAGCGAGAACTGCTACCGCCTGCGCAATGGGCAGTCGCGCCGCTGGGACCTCTGGATCGACACGCGCGGCGACGGCGCCGCCCTCGCCGCCGCCGCCCAGGCGCCGTCACTCCCGGCCGCCGACCCGCAGCAGGCCATCGATACCGGGGTCTGGGACGACATCGCGCCGGCCGGCACGCCCGCCATGGCCGAGTACGACCCCTGGACGCGCAACCTCTACGACGCCTACTGCGAGTCCATCCGCCACGAACGCGACTACGGCGCCATGAACTGGGGCGACTGGTTCGGCGAACGCCAGGTCAACTGGGGCAACCACGAGTACGACACCGTCAACCAGCTCCTCATCCAGTTCGCCCGCACCGGCGACCCGGAGTACTTCCACACCGCCGAGGCCGCGGCGCGGCACTCGGCCGAGGTCGACGTCGTCCATCACGTCAACGCCGACCTGGCCGAGTACTTCACCCAGAACTGGCCGACCAAGGGCTACCCGCCGCGGCCGGGGATGGTCCACGAACACTGCGTCGGCCACGTCGGCTGTTTCTACCCGATCGAGACCGTCCGCAAGCTCCTCGTCGAGCACCGCATCGGCGACTCCGACCGGCCCTACCTCTGCCTGGATCCCTTCAACCTCGGGCATATCTGGACCCAGGGCCTGGTGCGCTACTACTTCATCACCGGCGATGCCTTCGTGCGCGAGACGGTCGAGGCCATCGGCGACAACCTCGCCCGCCTGGTCGAGGATGGCATCTACGACTTTGCCATCGAGGACCCCCACTTCGGCCGCGCCGCCGGCTGGCCCCTCCTCGCCATGGCCGGTGCCTACGAGCTGGACTTCGACGAGCGCTACCTCAAGGCCATGCGGAACCTCGTCGACCGCGCCCTGGCACGGCAGGACCCCCACTGCGGCGGCTGGCTCTACCAGCTCTACCCGGGGCACTGCCTCTGCACCACCCGCAAGCACGTCGGCATGGCCGCCTTCATCCTCTCGATCCTTGTTAACGGCCTCAGCCGCTATGGCCAGCTCACCGGCGATGAGCGCATCCCGGAGGCGGTGCGGCGGGCTGTGACCTTCATGACCAACGACACCTGGGTCGAACAGCGCCGCGGCTGGCGCTACACCTCGTGCCCGGGCAGCGCCTTCCACGGCCAGTACGGCGTCATCGTCATGGCCATGGTCAACGCGGTGCGCCTGGCCGGCGACCCGGAGCACCTGCGCATCCTGCGCCTGGCCTGGGAGGCGAAGTTCGACGACCTGAAGAAGGCGCCGCCGCCGGGACCGGGCCAGGGCAAGGCCTACACCGGCACCATCTACGGCTGCCCCGAGGCCGCCGGGCTCCTGGCGCGGCTGAGCTGAGACGGCCGGGGCGGCACCGCCGGCGCACCCGCGGCGAGCGCCGCCCGGGCGCCGCAGAGCTGTGTGGAGGTCCGGTTCCAGCACCCTTTCAGGGTGCGTGCTTCGTGGATTGGCGTTTCCGGGGGTCGTGCTCTCGCGCGACCCCCGGCTACGATCTGGCACCCCTCCAGGGTGACCCGGTGAGCGCCGGATAGGGCACGGCGAGCCATCGCTCGCCATCGGTGTGGAGCGCGAGTGTCCACAGACGCGAAGGCGTCCACGAGCCGCAACCGCATCGGCAGCAGCACGATGCGTAGTTCCATGCGCAGTGGCCAGGAGAGCGCTGCACGCGATCGTCGATCAGCCCTGCCCGGCGCCGCCCGGCAGGTGCATCCGGGGCTCTTGCGTGGTATCCTACCCTTGAGCCGGGACGCGGTGTCTCGGGCGCGGCGAGCCGGCGCGTTTGTGGCGCGCGGCCGGGTTCCGTGGTCTGCAGGGGCCTGTCGGGAGGAGTGTCTGATGAGGACGATTCTGGGGGTCGCGGTCGCGTTGTCGGTGTTGCTCACAGCCCGCGGCCAGGAGGCGCCTGACCTGCGCCTGGGTGCCGGCGGACGGATTGTCACGGCCGAGAACGCGACGCCGGCCGAGCGCTTTGCCGCGGCGCAGATCAAGGCCTACCTCGACGCCATCACCGGCGCTGCGTTCCCCATCGTCGACGAGACCGCCCACGACGGCACCCCGGCCATCCACGTCGGCCCGACCCGCCTGGCCGCGGCCCAGCAGGCCGGACCGTACGGCGCCGAAGAACACCACATCAAGGCCGTCGGCAACGATGTCTTCATCATGGGCGGACGCCCCCGCGGCGTGCTCTTCGGCGCCTTCGACTTCCTCGAGCGTTTCGGCGGTGTGCGCTTCCTGAGCATCGACGCCGAGCACGTGCCAAAGGCGGCCGCCGTGGTCGTGCCCGCCGGGACTGACCTGCGGCACCGCCCGGCCTTCCTCTACCGCGATATCTACCCCGGCCAGGCCGAGATACCCGGCCTCTACCGGCGCAAGGTCCGGCAGAACAGCAGCGGCACCGCCGAACTCGGCTTCAGCGAAC
>JAAYZO010000424.1 GCA_012514865.1 Lentisphaerota bacterium
CGTAGCCTGTTGGTTCGGTGCTGATAGCCATGATGCCAGAACTATGGCACCGAAATCAACCATGTCCAGAAAACGCGCGTAAATATCTTTTCAAAAACCTATACGCATTTATAAAGAGACAGCCCTGCGGCCGGGGCTGTCGCATCGTTCGGTTCGGCCACCCCCTTCAGGGTGTGTGTTTCGTGGATCCACGCTTCCGGGGGTCGAACTCCCGCGCGACGCCCGGCTACGATCTGCCAACCCTTCAGGGTGACCGGGCGAGCGCCGACGCGATCGTCGAAAAGGCCTGGCTCGCGGCGCCCGCGCCGCGGGCGCGGTCGGGCGCTATGGTACGCGCCAGTCGTCTGCGATACCGAGGAGACCGTCCTGATGAACCTCACCGCTGTCTTTGCCGCTCTGGGCCTGGACACTGCCTGTCTGCCGGCGGTCAGTGCGAACTGGGAGCGCTCGGTGGCGAGTCTTCCGAGCGCGCTGCCGGGCTTTCTCGAGCCCGGCTTCTGTGCCGCGCACTACCCGCTGGTGCAGGGTCCGCCGGCGGCCTTCGGGCCGCTGTGCGAGGTGGCGGCGCGTCTGGCGGCCGATCCGGCCGGCCGACTCCTGGCCTGGCACGCGCACCGGACCCTCTGCGAGTACGACCGCGAGAAGTCGCGTTTCCGCGAGTGGCCCGATCTCGATGCCTTCCTGGGGCCTGACGCCGGGCTGTTCTACCTCCTCATCGCCCTCAGCGGCATACCCGACTGGCTGCGGGCCTGCCGCGACGCCGGCATACCCGAGCAGTACGGCCGCGACTGCGCGCCCTGGCTCGGCGGCGCCATGGGCATCTACGCCGGCGCCAACGGCGGACGCTATGGCCTCAACCGGCGCCAGCTCTACTGGACCGCCTGGTACATGACCGGCAAGCTCTTCCGCCTGGGCCGCTTCGAGTACATGAGCCAGGAGATCGGCAGCACCTACCCGACCGTCTACCGCGAACGCACCAGCGGCCGCGTGGTGGCGCTGTGCAACTCCGGCTGGCTGCTCGACCGCGAGGGCTTCTGCCTCTATGCCGACCAGCCGCCTGAGGAGGCCCACCGCGTCACCGAACTGGCCGACGACGGCACTGTGGTCACCGGCACGCCGATTGCGCCCTGGGGCCAGGCCCTCCCCGAGATCACCGCGCGACTGCCCCGGCGCGAGTGGGAGCGCGTCCTCGGCCCGGGCGACTTCGCGCCGGGCGTGCACATCCCCTCCGGCGGTGGCATGACCCTCCTCGCGGCGGCCGACTCGCTGCGGCGCGCCGAGGCGTTCTACCGGCAGTACCTCCCGGCACAGCCGGTGAAGGCCTTCGTCTGCGCCTCGTGGATCTTCAATACCCAGCTCGAAGAGGTCCTCCCCGAGTCGAACCTCTCCATCTTCATGCGTCAGCTCTACCTGACTCCGTGGCGCTCCAGCGGCCGCGACGGCCTCTTCTTCATCTTCGGCCGCGAGGACGGCGACCGGTCGCAGTACCCGCGCGACACCTCGATTCGGCGAGCCCTCCTGCAGATCCTCGATTCCGGCCGGCGCCTGCGTGTCGGGGGCATGGTCCTCCTGCCCGGGCACCTGCCGCACCTCGGCGAGGAGTACTACCGCCGGCAGTGGTCGCCGCCGCCGGTGTGACCGCCGCGCCAGGTGGAACATCGCCCGCCGCCGGCGCTGGAGCGCGAGTGTCCACAGACGCGAACGCGTCCACGAGCCGTTCCGTTGCCCCAGCGGGAGACAGGCGGCATCGCCGCGAGCCTCCCGCAGTGCGGCGCTTCCCTCACCGACAGGAAACGGCCGGTGACAGAAGCGCCAGGGCTGTCTCTTTATAAATGCGTATAGGTTTTTGAAAAGATATTTACGCGCGTTTTCTGGACATGGTTGATTTCGGTGCCATAGTTCTGGCATCATGGCTATCAGCACCGAACCAACAGGCTAC
>JAAYZO010000425.1 GCA_012514865.1 Lentisphaerota bacterium
ACCATCGCTCGCCACCGGTGTGGAGCGCGAGTGTCCACAGACGCGAAGGCGTCCGCGAGCCGCAACGGCATCGACAACGCAATGGCGCGGTGTTCCATACGAGGGCGTCGGGCCGGAGACCCGCGGGGCGATCTTGCGAGCGGTCTCTCGCCTTGTCGCATCCGGCGCTGTCGTGGCGGCCTGTCCGCAGGCGCTCCCTCGCGCCGCACAGCGGCGCCCCACGCGGCTCTCAGGCCTCGGCCGCCGCGACCGCTGGGCGCAGGGCCATCAGCAGGGTCTCGGAGGCGGCCGGGTCGAACGGGTTCAGGGCGAGGTCGCCGGCGCAACACACCGTGGTCAGGCCGGCCTGCCGCGCCGCGTCCTCCAGGTCGGCGCGACGGCAGGCGCGCAGGGTGACGCTGCGCAGGGGCTCCGGGCGGCCTTCGCGGCCGTCCCAGGTGGTCCGCAGCAGGTTGAAGCGCACCAGGCCGTCCGGGAGGAAGTCGTAGAAGCGCACGAAGGCGGCGTGCTCATCGCGGTCGACCGAGACGACGCGCTCGCGGCGTTCGAGGATGCGGTCGTAATTGAGGACCTGGATGACGGCCAGGCCGCGGCGCTCGAGCAGGGCGGCCAGGCCGCGGCAGGCGCGTTGCAGGGCGCCGGGTTCGACGAGGTGCGGCAGGGTGTTGCCCAGGCAGAGGACGAGGCCGGCCTGGCCGGGTTCGAAGGGCGCGGGGAGGTCCTCGAGGGTGCCGCAGGCGTAGGTGGCCTGCAGGCCCAGCCGGCGGGTGTTGGCACGGGCCTGGACGAGCATATCCGCGGCGATGTCGAGTCCGGCGGCGGTGTAGCCGGCGGCGGCCAGGGCGCAGGTGTAGGCGCCGGTGCCGCAGCCCAGGTCGATGCCGCGCGGCGGCATCGGCGCGAAGCGTTGACGCAGGGCCTCGACCAGTCGGCCGGCCTGGGCGACGCGGCGCTCGACGTCGACCATGCCGTCGTAGCTCGGCGCCAGGCTGTTGTAGAACGCCGCCGGGGAGCCCTCGGCAGGCGTTTCGGGGGTGGCATCGGGGCGGGTGTTGGCAGTCATGGCGACCTCGTCGTTTCAGTGCCAGCGGGCGGAAGTCTCTACCCGCATTCCAGGTCCGATTAACGTCTTCGGCTGACCGTGCCGTCCTTGCTCTCTTCCTTGCCCGCTGGCACTCATTACCGGCGGTCCGCGAGCGCTCAGGTCTCGTCACTCGGGCCAGGTGGACAGGCCTCCGGGACCAGGGTACTTACTTACGCCCGCCGGTACTAAAGCCGTTCCGGGAGGCCGAGTCCGGAGGCGACCCGGGCGGTCTGGGCGTGGCAGATCGCCAGGGCCAGGGCGTCGGTGGCGTCGTTGCGGAGATTGCCCACCTGGATGCGCAGGAACTGCGCGACCAGGAGGGCCACCTGGGCCTTGCTGGCGTTGCCGAAGCCGCACACCGACTGCTTGACCCGCCGCGGGGCGTACTCGTAGATCGGGATCTCCATGTCGGCCAGGACCGCGATGACGGCGCCGCGGGCCGAGCCGAGCATGAGGGTGGTGTGGACATTCCGGCAGTAGAAGGCGCCCTCGATGGCGGCCTCGTCCGGGGCGTAGCGCCGCACCAGCTCGCGGATGCCGCCGGCGAGGCGTCGCAGGCACTCGCTGAAAGGCTCGCCGGGGGCGGTCTGGATAACGCCGCAGTCGACCGCGGTCATCTGGGTGCCCACGCAGTCGACGATGCCGAAGCCAGTGGTGCGCAGGGCCGTATCGATGCCGAGGAGCCGCCGCGGGCTGTCCGGCGCGGGGCCGGCCGGCGCCGGGCCATCCGGCCGCGCCGCAGCCTGCGCCGCGCGCTTGCCGGCCAGGAGCGCCTGCAGGGTCTTCAGATCGCGACAACGTGCCATGCTGGGGTATCCGTTCGGCGTCGAGGGCATTCATGGTGCCGCCATCGGGGCTCGGGCCTGCCGACGGTCACCGCCGCGCTACTGTAGCGCCGGCCGCCGCCAGCCTCAATAAAGAACGGCAATCGTGCGTCTCCGTAGGTGAACAATTCGGGTTTGGCGGCGGAAGCAGCAGGTGACGGAAGGTCTGAGGGATGGCGCAGCGTAGGCTCGCAGGGTGGGCCGTGGGGGCCCTGGTAGTCGTGTGGTGTCTCGGGGTCTGCGCTCAGGACAGCGCCTGGAAGCACCCCGATGCCCTGGCGCGTCTGCGTATCAGTGTTCAGTCGACCTATCCGCACCAATTGCGTGTGGACCTCCCCGAGGGTCTCCCCGCGGCGCCGCTTGGCCTGGCTGCCTACGGCCCCGGCGGGTCGCGTGTGCCGGCCTCGCCGGTCATGCGTGGCGAGCGCCTGGTGGCCGCCTGGCTGGCGGTGGGCCGTCTGGCTCAGGCGGCGATGGCGCCGGGTGATGACGGGGTACTCCTGCCGGTCGAGATCTACCTCCTCAAGACGGCCGAGGTGCCGGCGCCACTGTCGGATGCCCAGCGCCGCCCGGCCCGCCTGCAGCGCGTCCAGCGTGCTCTGACGACGCGGCCCTTCACCGGCAGCGAGGGCCTGAGGCTCCTCAGCGGCATGGCGTCGCGCGGCCGCCCGATCCACGCGGTGGACGTCGAGGCGATCGGCGCCCTCTCGAATCAGGGCCAGACGATTGCGAATTCCGAGCGTCGCGTCGGGCTCCTGTGCTGGTCGTCGATGCTCGACCTGGCGACGGCCACGACAGCGGCCTTCGGCGCGGCGGCTGACGCCGATGTGGCGTGGTTCATCGTCGTCGATGGCCAGCCGCGGGCGTCCTGGAAGGAATCCGGCGCGGCCGACGACGGCCGGCGCTGGGGCGCCGCCGCCGAACTGGCCGCCGGCCTGCACACGGTCGAGGTCTTCGTGGTGCAGCGTCAGAACGACGCCCTGCCGAGTTTCTTCTGGAAGGCGGGCGATGCCCCCGGGGTGGCGCTGACCGGCTCCTGCCCGGCCGTGCACCCGGAGGCGGTCGAGGTGCAGCTCGCCCCGGGCGGTCCGTCCTGGGGCGTACGGCTGGAGTCACCGCGCCGGAGTCTCTTCGAGGACACCGGTGCCGACCTGGTCTGCGTCAGCCCGATGGCGGTCGACGGCGGGCCCCTGGCGGGGGTAGTGGCGGTGTTTCCCGATGGCCGCCGGGTGGACGCCTCGGCGCTGTCCGAGGGCCTGGTGGTGCCGTCGCCATGGCTGCCGGCCTTCGAGGCCGTCCTTCCCGCGGAGGCGCCTGCGGCGACGGCGGTACGCCTGCCAGGCCGGCCGGCCTGGGGCAGCCCGCTGCGCCTGCGCGCCACCTGCCAGATCGACACGTTGCCGCCGGTGCTGGCGGCGTCGTCGCCGCTGCCGCTGCAGGTGACGGTCACCGTAGGCGACGACGACAGCGACGAGCGCCTGCGGGCCGTGACGCGTGTCCTGGCCCGCCAGGTCAACGCCGCCGGCGAGAGCCTGTCCGAGTCGACGATTGGCGCGGGCCGTCCCGGCGTCTGCCGCGGCGAGGTCGTCCTGCATCCCGAGGCGGTGCGCCTGTCGCTGGAGGTGCGTGCCGGCGGTGCGCTCCTGACCCCCGCCCAGGTCGTCCGCGTGGTGCGCAGCGATGCCGGCCTGTCCGGCCTGCGGGCTGCCGGTGTGTCGCTGTTCCAGGAGGGCGAGCGGGCCGTGCTGGTCTGCCAGCCGCTGCGGGCGCTGCCGCCCGGGCCGACCGAGCCGGCTGGTCGCCTGGGTCTCCTTGACGACATCTGCGCCATCCTCGAGACTCCGGGGGCGAGCCTCCTGCCCGAGCGCCTCGTGGGCCAGTCCTGGACGCCGCCGGCGCTGGTCCTGCGTGAGTCGCTCAGCGACGGCGTCGGCGACGGCGTCCTGCCGGGCGTCGAGAAGTTCGCAGCCCTGGCGCGGCTTCTGGAGATGCGGCCGGATACGGTCGTCCTCGCCGTCGGCGCCGCCGACCTGCGCCGCGGCCGGCCGGTCGCCGAGGTCTGCCGTGACCTCCTCTTCCTGGCGCAGGCCTGCGCCGCCGCCGGGGCGCGGCCGGTGCTGCTGGCCCTGCCGGAGCTGCCCGGGGTACCGCCGGCCACGTCACGGCAGGCGGCGCTGCTCTGCAAGGAGCTGGCCTGGCGCCTCGGCTGCGCCGTCATCGACGCCCACTCGGCCGAGCGCCGCGGCGGGCTTGCCGGCGAGGCCTTCGCCGCTACGTTCAGCGTGGCTGGGGGCCGGATCGCTCTGGCCGGGCCCAACGACCGCGGCCGTGAGTGGCTGTGCCAGCTCATGGACCGCGCCCTGGCCGATCTGCAGGCCGTCCGGAGGCTATGACAGGACCCGCCATGCCCGAGAAGCCCTACAACCTGACCCAGGCGGTCAGCAACGACCCCCTCGCGCCCCGGGGCTTTCCCCAGGCGACGCTGGTACTGTGCCGCTGGCAGCGCCTGGCCGCCTGGGGCCTCCTGGCCGGCCTCGTCCTCTGGGCGTTCCTCGACTGGCGCCGCGAGCTGCTCATCCTGAACATCCTCTGCACCGTCTTCTACCTGGCGACGACGCTCTACCGTCTCCTGATCATCGACCTCGCGCTCAGCAAGGCACGCGACATCCGCCTCGAGCCGGCCGACCTGGAACGGCCCCCGGACGGCGTGCAGTGGCCGCGCTACGTCATCATCCTGCCGATGTACCACGAGGGCGCCGTGTTGCCGCATCTGGTCGAATCGATGCGCCGCCTGGACTACCCGGCCGACCGCCTCGAGATACGGCTCCTGATCGAGGCCGACGACGAGGAGACCATGAGTGTTGCCCGCGGCATGGCGCTGCAGCCGCCGTTCCGGATTGTGACCATCCCGGTGTCCTATCCGCGCACCAAGCCCAAGGCCTGCAATGTCGGCATCGAGGATGGCGAGGCCGACTACCTGGTCATCTACGACGCCGAGGACCGCCCGGAGCCCGACCAGCTCAAGAAGGCGGCGGTCGCCTTCAGCCGCATGCCGCCCGAGGTCGCCTGCATCCAGGGGAAGCTGAACTTCTACAACCCGGACCGGAATATCCTGACGCGGTGCTTTACCGCCGAGTACGCCACCTGGTTCGGCATGAGCCTCCCCGGGCTGGACTGCATGCACGCGCCTATACCCCTCGGCGGCACGTCGAACCACTTCCGCCTGCCGGTGCTGCGCGAGCTGGGCGGCTGGGACGAGTACAACGTCACCGAAGACTGCGACCTGGGGCTGCGGCTGCATATTCGCGGCTGGCGCACCCGGATGCTTGACTCCACCACCTGGGAGCAGGCCTGCCACGACCCGTTTCTGTGGATACGGCAGCGCTCGCGTTGGGCCAAGGGCTATGCGCAGACCTACCTGGTGCACACTCGCGACCTGGTGGGCCTGACGCGGCGCCTGGGCCTGATCGGCAGCCTGCACTTCCACCTCCTCATCGGCGGCTCCATCCTCTGCCAGCTCATCAACCCGGTGTACTGGTTCATGGCCGTCCTCTGGCTGCTGTGCCGTCCGGCCGGCGTCGATCAGTTCTTCCCGGGTCCGGTTTTCGCCATGGGGGCGCTCTGCCTCTTCGCCGGCAACTTCGTCTTCGCCTACACCACGGCCATCGCCTGCGTGCAGAGCGGCGTCGGCCACCTGGCCAAGTACGGCCTGGTGATGCCGTTCTACTGGGTGATGCACAGCATCGGCGCCTGGAAGGGCTTCCTGCAGCTCATCACGCGGCCGCATCACTGGGAGAAGACGACGCACTTCAGCGTGCCGGTGGACAGCACGCCGGGCTCGGCGGGAGAGACGCCATGAAGACACCCACGGGAGGCTCGCCGGCGGCTCCGGCCGGGTCGGCGCTGACGCGTCGTCTCGGGCCCTGGCTGATCGTCTTTGGCGTCGTCGTGACCCTGCGGCTGCTCCTGCCCGGGCGGCCCTCGGATACGGGGATGGTCCACGAGGCCATCGTCGACTCACTCCTGGCGGGCCACAACTGGGGCCGCCAGGCCCTCGTCGGCGCCCTCGAGTACCCGCTCCTGCCGACCCTCGGGCTGCTGGCAGCGCGGACCCTGGTCGGCCCGACCCTGGCCGTGGCCGTCCTGGTGGCGGTGTCGCAGGCCTGGTCGCTGTGCTACCTGCTGCGTCTGCGGCAGGGCCTTCTGCGCCGGGCGGTGCTCGCGGTTCTGCTGGCGGCCGCGGCGTGGGTCCTGCCGGACTTCTGCGCTGCCTGGACGGCGCTGGATCCGCACTGGATTGCGGCGGTGCCCTTCGCGGCGGCCATCTTCCATCTGGCGCGGTGGTTCGGCGAGCGCGGCCTGCGCGACGCCGTGCTGACGGCGGTGAATGCCGGCCTGCTGAGCTTCTGCGGTCTGGGCGGCCTCCTGGCCGGCCTGGGCCTGGTGCTGGTGCTGGTGCATGACGTGCGCCGCCCGACGAGCGGCGATGCCGACCACCGTCAGGGCCTGACCGTACTGGTCTGGACGCCGCTGCTCTACTGCCTGGCGCTCTGGCTGCTCTGGAACTGGCTGGTCCTGGGCGACCTGCTCTTCTGCGTCAAGCACCTCGCCAGCGCTCTGTCGTCGGTGTCCGTGGGCGAGTTTGTCCGTCTGGCCTGGCGGGGTCTCCGGCACACGCCGCCGATGCTCTGGGCGAGCGCGCTGTGTCTGCTCGCGGTGCTGTCGTCGGCGAATCGCCGTGTCGTCCGTGCCATGCTGGTCCTATGTGCCATCCTGGCCCTGACGCGCAGCCTTTGCCTGGCGGGCGGGCTCCTGGCGGGTGTCTCGACCCTGCTGGTGGTGACCGCCGCCGCCGCGGCGCTGGGGCTCGTCCCCGGTCCGGCCGCGGTGGAGACGGTCGGCGAGCGCCGTCGCGGGGCGCTCTGGCGCGTCCTGGCGACCCTGGCCGCGGCGGTGGTGCTGGTCCTCGACGGCATGGCCCCGACGGTGGCCGACCCGGTGGCGGAAGCCGACTTTGCCCACGACGCCCCCGCCGCGGTCGAAATCACCGGCTGGATCGACCGCGACTGGACTCGATCGCGCACGGCTGTCTTCGGGGTGCGCCTGCCGGCGCTCTACCACGACCCGATGGAGCAGCGCTTCGTCGCTCGCATGGACTACCACGAGAGCCTGTTCATGGAGCTGGCCCAGGACGAGGTCATGCACCTCCTCCTGCCGCCCCCCGACGGGCGCTTCTACCCCCGCGGCAACACTGTCTTCGCGCGCCTCTACGAAGGCCAGTCGCCCATCCTCCTCCTGGAACGGCAGTGGGACAGCGGCTGGCAGCTCTGGCGCTGTGTCATCACCCCCGATGACGAGTCCCGCCTGAAGGGCCTCCAGTAGGCCGCGTGCGCGGGACCGTGGCGAGCGGGGAACGGCCAACGCCGAACGGCCAACGCCGAAGTGGCCAGGGACACCAGGGACGCCAGGGAGCCACGGTGCCTTGGCGGCACGAGGATCTGGAGCGCCCCCATCCTGGAGTCCCTTATGTCGCTTGGGTCCCTTTCTGGCAGGCCCCAGCCCCGCGGCTCTGGTAATGCCGCAGGGCCGCGGCCTCGTCGTCTCAGGCGCAGCAGGGGGCGCGGACCGTGTCGGTGCCCTCGGCGCGGATCGGGTTGCGGAGGGTGCCGATGCCGCCGATGGTGACCTCGGTGGTGTCGCCGGGCCGGAGGAAGCGCGGCGGCTTTCGGGCCATGCCGACGCCGGCGGGGGTGCCGGTGAGGATGACGGTTCCGGGGAGCAGGGTGAAGGCCTGGCTGAGGTAGCTGATGAGGTAGGGTATCGCGAAGACCATGGCGGCGGTGGTGCCCTGCTGCATAACCTGGCCATTGAGCCGGAGGCTGATGGGCAGGTCCGCCGGGCTGAGGTCGGTCTCGATCCAGGGTCCGAGGGGGCAGAAAGTATCGAAGCCCTTGGCGCGGGTCCACTGTCGGTCGATGCGTTTCTGGCAGTCGCGCGCCGAGATGTCGTTGGCGCAGGTGTAGCCGAAGACCGCTCCGATGGCGGCTTCAGGGGGCAGGTTGCGGGCGGTGCGGCCGATGATGATGGCCAGTTCGGCCTCGTAGTCGACCTCGTCGGGTGCCATGGTCGGCAGGACGACCGGTGTTTCCGGGCCGATGACCGCCGTGGTCGGCTTGAGGAAGATCAGGGGGCGCTCCGGGCGCGAGCTGCCGGTCTCGTCGATGTGGTCCTGGTAGTTGGCGCCGATGGCGAAGACATTCGGCGGCTCGACGGGTGCCATCAGGCGGACCTCGGCCAGGCGCAGGCGCTCGCCGGTGGTGCGGCCGCCCGAGAAGGGGGCGCCATCGAGCAGGGCGACGTCGTCGCCCTCGATGAGGCCGTAGTGGATCCGCCCGGCGCGCTCGCAACGACAGTATTTCATGGACGCCTCACGTTCATCTCGGTGTGGCTCGTGTGGGACGCGGCGCTCCGGCGCGCCGCGTCCGTCTGTTCTCTTCGGCATTACGCCGGCCGTCGCACCGGCGCCGCGGGTCTCCCGGGTGTGCTCCGGCGGACACCGCACGGAAGATCGCGTTCCTGTGCCGTCAACGCGGTTGCGGCTCATCGACGCGTCGCGTCTGTGGACACTCGCGCGCTCCAGCCTACCGGGCGGTCGATCGTCCGCGTTGTTCCGTGCGGCGGCCGCCGTTCCTATTCCCTGTTAATATGGCGCCGCTGTGGCTCAGAGCCAGCGGTGACCTGGGCCAGGCGGCCTGGGGCCTCGACGTAGGCGGAGCTCATCCGGCGCGACATGGCGGAGGGCGGCCCAGAATTCGGCCCTATCGCGGACGAAGGCCGGGTCGCGTCGACGCTGTTTGCGCCACCGCCGAACCGCGTTGCCGCTGGCCGCCGGAGGTGTTGCAGGAATGCCTGGTGCTGCTTACAGTTCAGGTTGCGGGTCCGGGCGTGCCCACGTGGGTGGGCCTCGGACGCGCGCGGTCTGTGCGGGGACTCTATCCTCTGCCAGTGGCGGGTGCCACCGGACCGTCCGTCGCCGCGCCAGCCCCGTCGGGGGCCGACGGCCGGTCTGCCTTGCGGGATCGGCGCGGATTGTGAGATGAGCCATCGACAGGAGGGACGACCATTATGCGTATGTGCTGTGTGTGTGCCGTGTGGGTGCTGCTGGCCGGCTGTGTGTACGAGGTGCCCTTGGCCAAGGAAGGCAAGGACCCGATCGACACGGCGCTGCTGGGGCGCTGGGAGACCACCGATCAGGATGGGCAGGTGCAGAGTCTCCTGGTCCTGCCGTGGAATGCGAACGAGTATCTGGTGCACTACCCGGCCGACGCCAAGGACAGCCTCTACCTGCGCGCCTTTGCGGTCAAAGCCGGCGCCGAGCCCCTGCTGCAGCTTCAGCTCCTGGGCGCGGCCAACGGCAGCCTGCCCGACAGCAAGGCGGTCTACCACTACGCCAGCGTCCGGCGTCGCGGCACGACGCAGGTCGAGATGCGGCTGCTGGAGCCCTCGGTGATCAGCAAGGACCTGGCCACGCCCGAGGCGTTGAGCCAGGCGATCGTCGCCCACCGCGAGCGGCCCGAGATGTTCGGCGACGCGGTGGTCTTCGTACGCGCCATGCCGCGCTGAGGAGGCGGGCCGCGGCCGTGGCGGTGCGCGGTCAGTCCTGGCGGCGGGAGAGGGCCCGTGGCTCGAGCCTCAGGGGGGGCTCCAGGGCACGTGTGCCCAGGTCGATGGGGAAGTGCCAGCCCCAGGCATCGCGGACCGGCCGCAGCACGAGTTGCTGGCCGAGGCCGCTGGCGCGCCACATCAGGAGCCGCGCCAGGCGCTCGGCCTCATCCCGCGTCACCGGCTGTGGCCGGTAGCCCGTCGTCTGGTTATCGCTGTGGATCGGGTACAGGCGCAGTCCCAGGCGCAGGCCGGCGCTGTCGGCGTGGAGGAGGAGGGCGGCCACCAGGCTCCACGGGTGCCGGCGGGAGTCAGCGTAGCGGCCCGGGGTGTTGAAGACGGCATTGCCGAGGCCATGGACGATCCAGCGGCCCTGTCGGCAGGCGATCTCCTGGGCCAGGTGGGCGCCATGGCCGAGGACGAGGTCGGCGCCGGCGTCGATGAGGGCCTCGTGCAGGCGGACCTGGTGGTCATCGCGCCAGGCGTAGTTGTCGCCGCCGTGGGGGAAGGCCACGATGACGGCGCGCGGCCAGGCGGCCCGGAGAGCCCGCACCTGGTTCCGGGCGCTGTCGGGGGTCCAGAGGTTGACGCCCTCGTCGCCGGGCTCGGCGTAGACGTCGTAGTGGGTGTCGTAACGCCGGTTGTACTCGTAGCCGGTGGCGACGATGACGGTGAGGTCGCCGGCCGGGGTCTGCCAGCGCCGTGACCAGGGTGTCGCGGCATGGCGTGGTCCGGAGCCGGCGCCGAAGCTCTCGATGCCCTGGCTGCGCAGGGTCGCCAGGGTATCGGCCAGGCCGGCCTCGCCGTAGTCCATGGCGTGGTTGTTGGCGAGGCTGACGGCGCTGGCGCGCAGGACCCGGAGGGCCTGCAGCGAGGTCTCCGGGTGGCCGCGGTGGAGGTAGTCCTTGCGGCCGGCCAGGGGCGAGCTGTCGAGGTAGGTAAGCGGCGTTTCGAGGTTCAGGATGACCGCATCGGCGTCGCGGACGAGGGGCTGGAGGGCGGCGGCGGCCTGCAGGCCGGCCTCGGGTCCGGGGAGGGCCTTGCCGTCGAGGGTCTCGCGGCCGATGAAGGTCTCGCCGAAGTAGGTATCCCCGGCGAAGACCAGGCGCAGCGGCGCCGCGGGCGGCGCCGTCGCGGGTTCCGCCTGGCATGCCCGTCCGAGGAGGGCGGCCAGGCCGACCAGGCCGACCAGCGTCAGGCGCAGGACGCGGCGCCCGACGCGTCGCCACGCCGGCGCCGTGACGATGCCGCCGATGATCTCTCCAGTGCCGACTGGCTGCACGGGTTGTCTCCGGGACTGCCGCGGGTTCAGCCGCCGGCGGCGCCCCACGGCGCCGCCGGCGGGGGCCGTGCGGCAGGGCTCCTCAGGCGACGACGCGGGCGGCGGCGAGGGCCTCGAGGAGTTCCTGGCGGTGGACGGCGTCGACCGTCAGGTAACGCCGCTTGCCGACCGGGACGACGGCGCGGGCCTTGTCGCCGGCGATGGCGAGGGCCTTGCCGAGGTCTTCCTGGAGCGTCAGCGCGGTGCGGTCCATCGGCAGCTCCAGGCGGGCATCGCCGGAGCGGTGCCAGTAGACGACGCCGACCTTGCCGCGGCGCTCGAAGAGGTAGGCACAGACCGCCTTGCTGCCGCCGGCCAGGTCGGCGACCGGCGCGCAGGGCACCAGCTCGAAGTCGCCGTCCTCATTGATCAGGAGGATGAACTCGCGGTCGTTCTGGCGCAGTTCGATCTTCTGCTCCTCGCTGAGCCAGCCGCGGGCGCGGACCTCCTCCCAGCGTCGGAAGACCTCGAAGTTGTCGGCGGTGCGCGGGTGCTGCTCGAGGGTAGTGAGGTTGGCGTGGATGGAGATCGGGCAGTCCCAGGCGGCGGCCTTGCAGGTGACGAACTCGAGCTGGTCGGGCTGGGTGCCGATGGTGGCATCGCTGGGCACCCAGTAGCCGAGCCAGCCGAAGTTCAGGCGGGTGAAGTTGTCACGCATGCGGGGCGCCTCGCGGCAGGGATGCCGGGTGGTCTCGTCCTTGATCGCCTCGGGCTTGAAGATATCGAAGGCATTGCCGCCCGAGAGCATGTGCCAACTGAAGTGCGTCTTGGCGGCGCCCTCGGCGAAGATCGGCTCGGGCTGGAGGCGCTTGTAGACGCGGTACTGGGCGCCGGCGACGTGGTGCCAGAAGGGCGGGTTGACGCCCTCGGAGCCATCGAAGTAGATGAACTCGAAGCCGGCATCCCAGATCTCGGCGATGCCGGCGGCGACTTCGTCCTGGAGGTCGGAGTACTGGTCGAGGTAGACGCTGGTAGCGCCGAACTCGCTGACGTCGAGGAGGCCGAAGAGGGCGCCCTCGGGCTGGGTGTTGATGGTGGTCTTGTCGATGCCGCGCTGGCAGCCGAAGAAGGTATACGGTGCGGTGGTGGTGTAGCCCTCGTAGGAGATGAGTTCCGTGCCGATCTTGAGGACGCGCCGGCCCTTGGCCATGGTCGAGTGGATGGGATTCTGCTGCACGGTGATGGTGGTGTCGTCGAGCCCCAGGGGCCGGGCCAGGGTGAAGATCCGCAGGAGGTTCAGGCGGCGGTCCGGCGCCGGCGTGACGTAGTGGCTCTCGCGGCCGATGTGGCTGTGCAGGAAGTGACAACCCGGCGTGATCCCGGCCGCCTTGATCTTGTCCAGCATGGCCCGGAGATCGGCCTTGCCGCGCGGGTACTCGGGGCGGTACACGTCGTAGTCGCCGATGAGCTTGTAGCCGTTGCTCTTGAGGAAGGCCGGGTAGTAGATGTTCATCAGCCGGAAGCCGCCCATGCGGGCATAGCGGATGTGCTCATCGACGTTGGCCGGGGTGACGTTGGCGGTCCAGTAGTAGGAGGCGTTGTAGAGGGCATGGCGGCGGCTGGCGACGCCTTGCGGCAGGCCGTAGTCCTTCTCGACCTGGGCGACCTTGTCGAGGAGTTCATCGGTGGCGCAGGTGATGAGGGCCGCGGTCACGCCCGTGAGTTTGACCGCAATGTCGCTGCCGGCCTGGAGGATGCGGCAGCCGTCGCCCTCCTCGGCGTCGGCATTGGCGCAGGGCTCGGCGGCCAGGACATTCACCGCGACGCGGTCGTCCCAGACGACATTCAGCCAGTCGCCCCAGTGGCCGAGTTCGCGCACCGGCAGACGCAGGAACCACATCTCCGAGATCGGCGGCTCGGTCATGGCGATGCCGTAGGGCTCGGTCAGGTTGAACGCCTCCAGCGTGAAGGCGATGTAGTCCTCGGCGATGCGGACGCTGACCGTTGCCTCCCACGGGATCAGCTCGTAGCCGATGGTCAGGGTCGAGCCCTCGAGGCGGACGGCATTGGCTTTGAAGGTCGTACGCTTGTTCGGGTAGGCCAGCTTGACCTCATTCTGGTACGGCCGCGGCTCGGTGATGGTGCTCAGCGGCACGCGCTTGCCGGGTGCCAGGCACTCGATGCCGGTCGGCTTGTGCACCAGGCTCTTGACGATGGCATCGCTGCCGATGACCAGTCGCATCTGGCGGTTCTCGATCACCACATCATGGGTCGTATCCATTCCGCGGCTCCCTGAATCCATACGCTCACCCGGCTCTCGGATCGGCCAACGCCCATAGGCTACCCCCGCATCCGTCGCCGTCAACCGCGCCGCGGCGCCTTGCCGGAACGTCTCGGCCGGCCTACGGTAGAGCGAGCCTGAACCGCGCCGCCGCTGCCGGGTCTCGTGCTTCCGGTCGACGGGGGCCGTCTCCGGTCAGCCTGGCGGCACGGTCGGCGTCAGCTTTTGGAGGAGCCGTGAAAACGCGCATTCCGGAGTCGGTGAACTGCATTGACATCCACAACCACGTCTCGGCCGGCGCCGATGGGCGGCTGGACCGGGCGCGTGCCGAAGCCCTGCTCGACGGCTGTGCCCGTCTCGGCATCCAGCGGCTCTGCGTGTCACGGCCGCTGACGCACGAGCAGCCGACGCCCGACGAGGTGCGTCAGGCCAACGACACCGTCCTGGAGGCGATGGCCTTCAACGACCGCTTCATCGGTTTCTGCTTTCTCAATCCCGGCACGGCCCGCGAGGCGGTGGCCGAGATGGACCGCTGTATTCGCCAGGGCGGCATGCGCGGCGTCAAGCTCTACCATCAGTACCTCATCTGTGACCCGGCGCAGACGGCCGTGATGGAGGCCGCCGCTGACATGGGCGTGCCGGTCCTGATGCACGCCGGCAAGGTCATGGACAGCACCACGCGCCGGCTGCAGCCGCGTCTGAGCCACGCCGGGCACTTCGTTCAGGCCTGCCGGATGTTCCCGCGCACGACGCTGATTCAGGGCCACATCGGCGGCGGCGGCGACTGGGAGTGGAACCTGCGCGAGCTGGAGGCCCGTCCCGGGAGCTACCTGGACATCAGCGGCAGCGTGGTGGACGCCGGGATTGTGGCCCGGACGGTGGCCACGCTCGGTGCTGACCATGTCCTCTTCGCCACCGACGGCGTGCTCGAGGAGGGCGTCGGGAAGCTCCTGGCCGCCGGTCTGAGCGACGCCGACCTGGCCAAGGTCTGCCAGCACAACGCCGAACGCATTCTCGGTCTGAGGAGGGCCTGAGCCATGTTTGACATCAACACCGCCATCGGCCACTGGCCCTTCCGTCGCATTCCGAACCAGAGTGCCGCCGAGCTGCGTCGCCATCTGGAGTCGCATGGCATCACCGGCGCCGCCGCGGCGCACACCGCCGGGCTGTTCTACAAGAACTGCCACGACGCCAACCTCGAGCTGGCCGAGGCGATTGCCGCGCACGACGACTTCTTCGTCGGGGTCGCCACCCTGAACCCGTGCTACGCGGCCTGGGAGCGCGACCTGGAGACGTGCGTGAACGGCCTTGGCTTCCGGGCTCTGCGCATGGTGCCGCAGTACCACGACTACAGCCTGTCCGACGCCCCGGCGCTGGCGCTGGTCCGTGCCGCCGCGGCGCTGGATATCCCCGTGCTCATTCCGAGCCGCGTGGTGGATACCCGTCAGCGCCACTGGCTCGACGTCGAGCGCACGCAGAGCCTGCAGGACATCCTGGCGGTATGCCGGGCGGTGCCCGCGGCGCGGATTGTGGCCACCGAGCTGCCGGTGACCGCGGGGGCCCTGTCGACGCCGGCCGGCCAGCCGGTCTGCGGCAATCTCTACGTCGAGACTTCGCGGCAGGTGTCCTGCTACGGCCAGGTGATGGCCCAGGTCGTCAAACTCCTCGGCGCCGATCACGTGCTCTTCGGCTCCGGGGCGCCTTTCAAGGAGGTCGAGCCCAGCCTGCTGAAGGTATACCACGCCGACCTCGACGCGGACGCGCGCTGCCAGGTCTGCGGCCGTGCAGCCAGGGCGTTGCTCGGACTGTCATGAGGCACGTCCCGGCGGCCGGCCGCGAGGCGGCCCCCGCCGGCGGCTCAGAACCGCGAGAACGACCAGCCGGCGGGGCGGCCGTTGGCGTAGGGCATGAAGCCGTGGAACGGGCGCGGGTCGGCGTCGAAGACCAGAGGCAGGAAAAGCCGGTCGCCCTCCCACATAGGCAGCTCGGGCAGGCGCTCGCGCGCGACCCAGGAGAGGGTTCCCTCGTCGTTGCGCTCATGCGGCGTACCGGTGAATCCCGCGATGAGGAAGATGAAGCCGAGCCAGTCCTGTCCGGACGGCCCGAAGCCGGTCCAGTTGATGGTGCCGCGGAGCTGCATGCGCACGACCTCGATGCCGGCCTCTTCGCGGATCTCGCGGACCATGCCGGCGCCGACGTCCTCGTCCCGCTCGACCCGGCCGCCGAGGCCGTTGTACTTGCCGAACTGCTCGTCGTCGCGGCGGCCGATGCGGTGCGTCATCAGGACCTGCGTGCCATCGGGGGAGAGGACGAAGCCGAGGGTGCTGAGGATGGGGCAGTAGGGCATGGACAGGACCTCGTCTGCGTGGACTCCGGTACAGGCCGTGGATGAGGGCGCTAATATGGCGGTCCGGGCGGTGTTGACCATCGCGGCCCGCGAGAAGCACGGCGCGCCGGCGCGCATGGCTTGCAGGAGGTCGTCATGAAGGCAGGGTGGTGGTCCGCGCTGGCTCTGGTCCTGTTGTTGCCGGTGCCGAGTCTGGGCGCCTGGCTGGGCCTGAGTGTCCTGCCCGGCCGGCCGCTGGGCCGGGCGCTATTCTTCGCGGCCAAGGTCTGGCTGGTGGCCCTGCCGGTCATCTGGCGTCTGGCGGTCGAGCGTCGGCCGCCGAGCCTCTCGCCCCTGCGCCACGGCGGCATGGTCCGCGGCGGCCTCCTGGGGCTGGCCATGGCCGCGATGGTGGTGCTGGCCTACGCCGTGCTCGGTCCGTCGCTGCTGGACCCGCCGGCCCTGCAGCGCATGGGCGCGGCCACCGGCCTGTCCGACGCCCGTGTGTACCTGGTCGCGGCGCTCTACTGGATCGGGGTCAACTCCGTGCTTGAGGAGATGGTCTGGCGCTGGTTCGTGGTCGAGCGCTTCGAGTCCGTCGGCCTGGGCCGCTGGTCGGTACCGGCCAGTGCCGCGGGTTTCATGGCGCATCACCTGGTGGCCCTGCGCGTGTACTGCGATTGGCCGGCCACGCTGCTCTGCGGCGCCGGCATCTTCATCGGCGGGGCGGTGTGGTCGGCGCTGTACCGGCAGACCCGCTCGATCTGGCCTGGCTACCTCAGCCACGCCATCGTCGACGTCGCGGTCTTCGCCATCGGCTGGCACCTCATCCGCGGCGGCTGAGGCGTCGGGACACCGGGGACACCAGGGACTGCGGCGCCCCCATCCTGGAGTCCCTTCTGTCGCTTGAGTCCCTTTCCGGCGGGCTCGAGACCCATGGCCCGGGGGACACCGGGGACCTTGGCCCCCGCCTGCATGGGGTCTGCGGTGCGGAGCGCGGGCTGGCCTGAGCCGACTCCGTCGGCGCGGCGATGGACAACCCGCCCGGGCGGGAGTACACTGAGATCCAGACTGGTTTGGCCGGCCGCGGCGGGTCTGCCGCGTCGCCGCGATGGCGGGCGGCGTCCGGCGCGGCCTGGGCAGCGGCTGCAGCGCCGCTGACGATGCCGGTGCCGTCGGGAAGGATATCGCTCAATGGCCATGACCATGACCGTCTGGGGAGCGCGCGGGTCCGTGCCGACGCCCGGTCCGGAGTTTGTGCGCTACGGCGGTGATACGACCTGTCTGTCGATCGAGGCCGACGACGGCACCTTCATCGTCCTCGATGCGGGGACCGGCGCCCGCCGCCTCGGCACCCAGCTCATGCAGGCCCCGCCGCGCCGGCTGTGCTTCCTGATGAGCCACGCGCACTGGGACCACGTCATCGGCTTCCCGTTCTTCAAGCCGCTGTTCACGAAGGGCTTCGAGATCGAGTTCTACGGCTGTATGCATGCCCAGGAGTCGGTGCGCGGCATGCTCGAGCAGACCATGCAGGCGCCGTTCTTTCCGGTCGACCTGGGCCGGGTCGGGGCGTCGCTGACCTTCCACGAGCTCTGTGGCGACCGTTGCGCCGTGGGCGGTGTCACGGTGTGGCGTCTGCCCCTGAGCCACCCCAATGGCGGCTGCGGCTTCCGCCTCGAGTACGGCGGCCGCTCGGTGGCGTTCTTTCCCGACAACGAACTCTCCTTCGACCACCGCGGGGGGCGGTCCTTCGAGGGCTACCGCGACTTCTGCCGAGGCTGCGACGTCTTGGTGCACGACGCCGAGTACCGCCCGGAGGAGTACGCGGCGCAGACGCGCGGCTGGGGCCACAGTGTCTTCGTCGACACCGTCCGCCTCGGCCTTGCGGCCGGCGTCGGCCGGCTGGTCCTCTGGCACCTGAACCAGGACCGCACCGACGACCAGGCCGACGCCCTCCAGGACGAGGCCCGCGCCGTCGTCCGCGCCGCCGGCAGCGCGATGCCCTGCGACCTGGCCTTCACCGGCATGCGTATCGAGGTCTGAACGATGACGCATCCTGCCGAAGGCGCCCCCGACGCGGCCCACGACGGCCTGCAGGACGGCGCGGCGCCGACTGCCGCGGCCGTGCAGCCGCTCCTGACCACGACGAGTCTGGGCCGCTACTGGGTCCACGAGTCTGAGCTGGCATCGACCAACCGCACGGCCGCGACTCTCGCCGAGGCCGGCGCTCCGGCCGGCCTGGTGGTCACCGCCGAGGCGCAGCGCGCCGGGCGCGGCCGGCAGGGCCGTGTCTGGCACTCGCCCCCGGGGCTGAATCTCTACGTCTCCGTGGTGCTGCGCCCGGCGGTGGCGGTGCCGCGCGTGCCGCAGATCGCCCTGGTGACCGGCCTGGCGCTGTGTCGGGCCCTGCGCCAGGCCTGCCCCGGGGTCGCCGTGGCGTTGAAGTGGCCGAATGACCTCTGGGTAGGTTCGCGCAAGCTGGCCGGCATCCTCTGCGAGATGGACGCCGACGGCCGTCGCCTGCGCCATGTCGTGGTCGGAGTTGGCCTCAATGTCAATCTGGACCGCGCCGATTGCCCGCCGGAGCTGTCCGAGCGCGCCACCTCGCTGCGGCTGGAGACCGGCCGGGCGCAGTCCCGTCCGCGCCTCCTCGCGGCCTTCCTCAACGCCTTCGAGCCGGCCTTGGGCGACTGGCTCCGTGCCGACGACCTGGGGCCCTTCCTCGAGGAGATGGACCGCCTGTCGATGCTGCGCGGGCGCCGTCTGCGCATCGAGGCCGGCGAGCGCGTCGTGGAGGGCCTCGCCGCGGGCCTGGCCGCGGATGGTCGCCTGCGTCTGCGCACGGCCGACGGCGGGGAGGTCCTCATCCACAGCGGCGACGCCCACGTCCTGCCGGAGATGCCGGCACCGGCAGGGAATGGCCCGGGCCGGGAGTGCCGGTAGACGGAAGGCTTCCGGCCCTGCCGTCGGCCCCCCGGTGGTGTCGGTGTCAGAGGACACCCCTGCCAGGGGTCGACGCGGCCGGGTCGCGGGGTCGGCGCTGCCGTGCGACCGCCGC
>JAAYZO010000426.1 GCA_012514865.1 Lentisphaerota bacterium
ACGGGGAATGGGGGGAGGGAACGAGGACGAGGACGAGGATCAGGACGGGGAACGGAGGGAGGAAACGAGGACGAGAACGAGGACGAGAACGAGGACGAGGGTCAGGATGAGGAACGGAGGAAGGGAACGAGGACGAGGACGAGGGTCAGGATGAGGAACGGAGGAAGGGAACGAGGACGAGAACGAGGACGAGGATCAGGACGGGGAATGGGGGGAGGGAACGAGGACGAGGACGAGGATCAGGACGGGGAACGGAGGAAGGGAACGAGGACGAGGACGAGGACGAGGGTCAGGACGGGGAACGGGAGGGGGAACGAGGACGAGGACGAGGATCAGGATGGGGCATTCGCCGCCGTCGCGCCGCGAGCCTTGACGCCGGCCGGCCGGCGCTCACAGTATGGCCAGAGCGAGAAGGAGGTGCCCGACATGCAGTCGCGTCTGCTGCGCAGCGATGGGGCCGTGGCCTACGTCGTCCGCAACCTCTGGACTCAGGACGCCCTCTACCTCGAGGACCGCGCCTACGTGCAGGAACACCGCCTGACCCCGAAGCCGGCGCCGGCGCCGCCGGCACCGAAGCCCATCCCGACGTTCTGACGCCATCCAGCCGACCTTGTGCTCTTGACACGGCCCCGCCGTCGCCCTAGCGTAGGCGGTGCGCCTGCCCCGGCGGTTTGCCCGGGGCAGCGCGGCGTGCCAGGGGAGACGAGAGCATGACCAGCACCGAGCAAGTCATCACCGAGGCTACGGCACTTGTTGCCCAGAGCCCGGAGGGGATGCGCTACGGCGCGCTCCATAAGGATGACCTGTTTGCGTAACGGCCACGCAGGCCGGGTTCGGGCCTGTTCTTCCGGAGCATGAGCGCGGGATGAACCTCAACGAGGCTGATACCAGGGCGAGGCTCATTGATCCCGCCATCCGCAGGCGCGGCTGGACCGACGACCTGATCCGGCGCGAGGTGACGGCGGGCGCGGTCGAGATCATCAACGGCCAGGCCCGCCGGCGCTCGCGCGGCCGGGCCGACTACGTCCTGCGCGTCCGGGTCACCCTCGAGACCCAGCCGGTCGCCCTGGCCGTGATCGAGGCCAAGAGAGAGGGTCTGCCGCCGGGCCATGGCCTCGCCCAGGCCAAGGGCTACGCGTCCTGCCGACGCCTGCACGTCCGCTTCGTCTTCTCCTCCAATGGGCACCAGTTCGTCGAGTTCGACGCCTTGACGGGCCTGACGGCACCGCCGCGGCCCTTGGCCGAGTTCCCCACCCCGGCGGATCTGCGGGCCCGCTACGAGCAGGGCCTCGGGTTCACCCTCGACGCGCCGGTGGCCCGGGGGCTGCTGCAGCCGTACGCCGGTGGCGAGGGCACCCGCCGTTACTACCAGGACGCCGCCATCCGCGCGGCCATGGAGAGGATCGCCGTCTGCGAGACCCGGGGCCAGCCGCGCCGGGCTCTGCTCTCGCTGGCCACGGGTTCCGGCAAGACCTTCATCGCCGTCAACCTCCTCAAACGCCTCGCCGATGCCGGGCAGCTCACCCGGGCCCTTTTCGTCTGCGACCGCGACGAACTCCGCGCCCAGGCCCTCAAGGCCTTCCAGAATGTCTTTGGGGCCGATGCCGCGGAGGTCTTCCGGCGGCCAGACGGGACGAACAACGCCAAGAACGCCCGCATCCACATCGCCACCTACCAGACCCTCGGCGTGGCCACCGACACCGGCGACGCCAGTTTCCTCATGAGCGTCTACCCCGAGAACACCTTCTCGCACATCGTCATCGACGAGTGCCACCGCTCGGCCTGGGGCAAGTGGTCGCAGGTCCTCACGCGCAACCCCGGCGCGGTGCAGGTCGGCCTGACCGCGACGCCGCGCCGGCTGGACCTGCCCAAGGCCAGAGCCGGCGACTTCGCCGGCACCGAGATCCAACTGGACGCCAAGATCATCGCCGACAACCGCCGCTGGTTCGGCGCGCCGGTGTACGTCTATGACATGGCCCAGGGCATCGAGGATGGCTACCTGGCCGCCTGTGACATCCAGACCTTCGACCTCTTCCATGACGCCAAGAGCACCGCCGAGCGGGCCGCCGGTGTCAGCCGTGCCGACATCGCCGGCAAGACGCTGAAGAACGCCACCACCGGCGCCCGCGTCTCCCCCGCCGAGCTGCGCGAGCACTACGCCCCCGCCAGCCTCGAGGACTGCCTGGTCATGCCTGACCGCGTCAAGGCCATGTGCGAGGACCTCTTCAAGCACCTCCTCGAGACCGGCGAACCGGAACAGAAGACCATCATCTTCTGCGCCCGCGACCGCCATGCCGACGACGTCGCCGACTGCCTGAACAACCTCTACGCTGCCTGGTGCGCCGCCCAGGGCCGCGACCGGCTCGACGACTACGCCTTCAAGTGCACCGCCGCCAGCAACGGCAACGACCAGCTCCCAGACCTCCGCGCCGCCTCACGCAGCCACTTCATCGCCACCACCGTCGACCTCCTGACGACCGGCGTGGACGTCCCCTGCGTCCGCAACATCGTCTTCTTCCGCTACCTCCGATCGCCCATCAGCTTCTACCAGATGGTCGGCCGCGGCACCCGCATCGACGCCCCTACCGGTAAGCTGATGTTCCGTGTCTACGACTACACCGACGCCACCCGCCTCTTCGGGGAGGCCTTCCTGACCCGGCCGGCCAGTCCCCGCGGGGAGCCCGGGCCGACGCCACCGCCACCGCCGCCGTCGGTCCTGGTCGAGGGCGTCGAGGTCCGCGTCACCCCCGCCGGACGCTACGTCGTCGCCGATGTCGACGGCGTTGCCACGCCCGTGTTGCTCGACGACTACAAAGCCCGCCTGGCCGCCCGCCTGGTGGCCGAGGTCCAGTCGATCGACGAGTTCCGTGCCCTTTGGGTCGACCCCCAGGCGCGGCGGCACCTGGTCGACGCGCTGGTCACCTCGGGCTGCTCGCCGACCCTGGTTCGCCTAGTGGACGACAGGCAGGACTACGACCTGTACGACGTCCTGGCCGAACTGGGCTGGGGCCTGAGCCCGCGCACTCGCAGCCAACGTTCGCTGGCGTTCACCTACAAGCATGAGGACTGGCTCAACGCCATGCCCGCCCCGGCCGCGGCCACCCTGCGCGCCATCGCCGCCCAGTTCGAACTCGGCGGCACCGAGGGCCTCGAGAACGCCCAGCTCCTCCAGACGCCCACAGTGCGCGCCGCCGGCGGCCTGGAGGCCCTGCGACAGGCCGGCAACCCGCGCGACCTGGTCTCACAGGCCAAGGCCAGAATGTTCGCCGCCTGAAGCGTTGCGACCTCCCTCGCCGCCGGGTAGAGTATAGCGACACGGCGGACGGAAAGCCCCGTTGCGCCGCCTTGGAGTTTGCCCATCGTGACGGTCACGGCATCCAACGTTCGCACGGCCGACCCGCGTTACCGGCCCCTCTATACCCTGACCGAGGTGAGCCGCTACGCCCGCGTGACGCTGGGGACCCTCCGCGCCTGGAGCGCGCCGGGTGAGCGGCCGCTGATCGCCATGGCCGACGCCGACAGCCGCTCGCCGTTCAGCTTCGTAAACCTGATCGAAGCCCACGTCCTGGTGGCCCTGCGCCGCGCCCACGGGGTGAGCCTGAGTCGGATTCGCACAGCCGTCGGCTGGCTGGCTGAGAAGCACGGCACCGCGCACCCCCTGGCTGAACTCGACCTGGAGACCGACGGCCGCGGCGTCTTCCTGCGCCTCGGGGCGACCCCCGTCGACGCCAGCGCCGGCGGCCAGGCCGCCTTCCCGGAGATCGTCGACCTCTACCTCACGCGCATCGAACGCGACGAACACGGCCTGCCGCAACGGTTCTTCCCATTCCCCTACGACGCCTGCCCCAAGACGATCGTCATGGACCCCGCTGTCGCCTTCGGCCGGCCCGTCGTCGACGGGACGCGCGTCGCGACGACGATGATCTTCGACCGCTACAGCGGCGGCGAGAGCCTGGTCGACATCGCTGAAGACTACGGGCTCGAGGTGTCGGCCGTCGAGGAGGCGTTGCGGTGCGAGATCGAACGCCGGGCGGCATGACCCTCGTGCACCACAAGAACCGCACCGCCGCCGAACTCGTCGCCCTCGTGGCCACCGCCTGGCCCCACATCCAGCGCTTCGCCGACCTCCACCCGCGGCCCTTCGTGGCCAAGATCCTCGCCGACGGCCGCGTGCAGGAGGTCCCATGAACACCGAACAACCCCTCCCCCCAGGCTGGCGCTGGGTCAGGCTGGGGGACTGTGGAGAGCTGGCTGCCGGGGTGACGTTGGGGCGCCGGCTGGAAAGCCAGTGCGTCCGCGCTGTTCCCTACCTGCGGGTCGCTAACGTTAAGGATGGGCACATCGACCTGAGAGACGTCGCTACTACCCCAGCCTCTGCCGCAGAGGTCAAGTCCTTGGCGCTGAAGAGGGGCGACTTGCTTCTCACTGAAGGCGGGGACGCCGACAAGCTTGGACGCGGCGCCGTCTGGGAAGGTCAGTTGCCCGAGTGCATACACCAGAACCACATCTTCCGCCTCAGGATCGACGCTGCACGGATGGAGCCCGCATTTGTGGCGTTTCAGGTAGCATCTCCCCATGGTAGGGCCTACTTCATGGGGCACGCCAAGCAGACCACCGGTATCGCCACGATCAACCAGCGTGTCCTGAGAGATCTCCCGCTCATGCTCCCCCCGCTCGCCGAGCAGCGGCGTATCGCGGCGATGCTGAACGCGCAGATGGCGGCGGTGGACCAGGCGCGCGCCGCGGCGGAGGCCCGCCTGGAGGCCGTGAAGGCCCTCCCGGCAGCCTTGTTGCGGGAGGTCTTCCCGCGAGACGCGAGTGACGCGCCTGACGGGTGGCGCACTCTCCCCCTCGGCGAGTGTGGCGAGGTGAGGTCCGGTGTCACGCTGGGACGCCGAATTGAAGGCGCTGGCGTTCGCAGTGTTCCTTATCTGCGCGTCGCCAACGTCAAGGACGGTTACCTAGATCTGTGCGATGTGGCATATACCCCCGCGACGGCCGAAGAGATCGCTGCACTGGTCCTTCGCCGGGGCGACATTCTCCTGACAGAAGGGGGCGATGCCGACAAGCTAGGGCGTGGTACTGTGTGGGATGACCAGTTGCCCGGCTGCATTCACCAGAACCATATCTTCCGCGTCCGCATCAGTGCCGACTCTGCAGATCCGGCCTTTGTGGCGCTCCAGGCCGGGGCGGCCTACGGGAAAGCTTACTTTCTTCGTCACGCGAAACAGACCACGGGGATCGCAACCATCAACCAGCGCGTACTGAAAGCGTTTCCGCTTCTGATGCCCCCTCTCCTCGAGCAGCGGCGCCTGGCCGCGTTGCTGAACGCGCAGATGGCGGCGGTGGAGCAGGCGCGCGCCGCCGCGGAGGCCGAACTGGAAGCCATCAAGGCCCTGCCGGCGGCGTTGCTGCGGCGGGCGTTCAGCGGAGAGCTTTGAGCATGCCACGCGGACGGACGACGACGACCAAGGGTAAGGGTAAGGGCCGGCGCCTGGCCACGCAGCAATCGGTGGACCAGGCCGTCAAGAGCATCTGCGACATCATGCGCCGCGGCAACTGCGCCGGGGCCATGCAGTACGTCCCCGAGCTGACCTGGATTCTCTTTCTGCGCATCCTCGACGAGAAGGAGCAGCGCGAGGAGCAGGAAGCCGAAGCCCTGGGGCTGCCCTTCCGGCCGTCTCTCGAGGCGCCCTACCGCTGGCGCGACTGGGGCGCTCCCGGCGAGGCCCTGCCGGCCGGGACGACGAACCGCCGCAGCGAGCTGCAGGAGGCGCCCACGAATGCCTTCCTGACCTTCATCAACACCGACCTGCTGCCGCACCTGAAGGCCCTCAAGAGCCGCCCGGATGCCTCGCCCCGCCAGAAGGTCATCAGTGAGATCATGACCGGCGTCGAGCGCGTCCGCATCGACACCGAGCGCAACCTCTGCGATGTGCTCGACAAGGTCCACCAGCTCAGCACCGAGGCCATCGACCCGACGCACGTCTTCACGCTCTCGCAGGTCTACGAGGGGCTGCTGCTGAAGATGGGCGAGAAGGGCAACGACGGCGGGCAGTTCTTCACTCCGCGCCAGGTCATCCGGGCGATGGTGCAGGTCATCGCGCCCAAGGTCGACGAGACGGTCTACGACCCGGGCTGCGGCACCGGCGGGTTTCTGGCGCAGAGCTTCGAGTACGTCCGCGAGCGCCTGGGCGAGGCGGCCACAGCCGAGCAGCTCGAGACGCTCAAGCAGCGGGCCTTCTGGGGCCGCGAGAAAGAGAACCTGATCTATCCCATCGCCCTGGCCAACCTCATGCTCCACGGCATCGACAAGCCGAACCTCTGGCATTGCAACACCCTTACCGGACAGGAGAGCTACGGCGGGCTCTTCGAGAACGCCCCGCCGGAGTTCGATGTCATCCTGACCAACCCGCCGTTCGGCGGCAAGGAGGGCGCCGACGCGCAGACCAACTTCGCCTACCGCACCGGCGCGACCCAGGTGCTCTTCCTGCAGCATGTCATCCGCAGCCTCCGCCACGGCGGCCGCTGCGGTATCGTACTCGACGAGGGCCTGCTCTTCCGCACCAACGAGGACGCCTTCGTCAAGACCAAGCGCATGCTCCTCGACGACTGCGATCTGTGGTGCGTGGTCAGCCTCCCGGCCGGCGTCTTCACGGCCGCCGGGGCCGGCGTGAAGACCAACCTGCTCTTCTTCACCAAGGGCCAGCCGACCCGGACGATCTGGTACTACGACCTGACCGACGTCAAGGTCCGCAAGAAGACCCCGCTGACCCTGCAGCACTTCGACGACTTCCTGAAGCGCCTGCCCGCGCGGGCCGACAGCGGCCTCTCCTGGACCGTCAACATCGACGAGCGCCGGCGCACCGCCGCCGCCGCGGCCCGGCCGCTGCAGGACCGCGCTGCCGCGGCCGGCCAGCAGGCCGCCGAGTGGAACGACCGGCTCAAGGAGCTGAAGAAGGCCAGCCGACGCGATGAGGCCGCCATCGCCGCCGCCGCGGCCAACGCGGCGGAGTCTGCCCGCGAGGCCCGCGAGCAGGCCGGCAAGGCCAAGGAGATCGAGGATGCCGTCTACGACCTCAAGGCCGTGAATCCGCACCGCAAGCCCGACGTGGATACGCGCACACCCGAGGAACTCCTCGATGTCATCGAGGCGCGCGGGCGGGACATCGCCGCCGCCCTCGCCACGCTGAGGGCCGGCGACAATGCCGCGAGGCCGCCAGAGCCGGCCGGCCCTGCGTAGACCGGGCGCGCCGAGCGGCTGCCCGACGTCTCCCCGGGCGTCGCCGAACGCCCCCCTGGGAGCGCCGCGCGTCGGCTCGGCATCCTCCGGGCGCCGCCGAACGCCCCCCCTATGGCTCGGGCAGGAGCGCCAGGTAGTCGAGGTTGCAGCCCTTGCCGTCGCGGTTCTCGAGGCGGAGGGTGTGGTCGCCGGCGGTCAGGTCGAGGGTGACGGTGCCCTGGTCGGTGGCGGCGGTGGTGTGGTCCCAGTCATGGGGCGAGGTCCCGAAGCTGCCGGTGGCGGCGAGGCGGACGACGCCGATGTCGCGGTCGTCGATGCGCAGGGCGCGCCGCACGGTCTCGGGGGTGCAGTAGCGCAGCACGAGGCGGTAGCGCCCGGCGGTCGGGACGCTGACGCGCCAGGTGAGGGCATGCCCGGCGGCATCCCAGTGGCTGATGGCGCGGCCCATGACGCCGGGCTTGTCGCTGCGGATCTGGATGGCGCCGCCCTCTTCGGCGGCGAGGTCCTCGGCCTGGACGATGAGGCCCTCGGTGAGGAAGGCCCCGGCCATGGCCACGGGAACCTCGCCGCGCAGCGTCGGGCCGTCGGGCTGCTCGACGCGCGCCCCGAGGCGTGCCTCCAGGCGCTTCGCGCCGCTGGCGGTGAGGCGAACCATGACCACCTGGCGCTGACCGGGCGCGACCGCGACATCGGCGCTGGCGGGGTCGACCTGCAGGCCGTCGCCGGGCTCCAGGACCAGGCGGCCGCGGATGCCGGAGGCGGCCGGGGCCGAGATCACGACGCGGGCCGTCGTGGCGCCGTCGGGGCTGTCGAGGACCGTCAGATTGAGGTTCGGAGAGAGCGTCTCGAGGTTGACCGACAGGGTCGGCGGCTGGGTGTAGCCCATGGCGTTGACTGCCGTCGCCAGGCGGTAGAGCGGGTCCTGCATCAGGCAGACGCGGCGGTCGACCGCCGCGATGGGAGTGCACAGGATGCGCAGCTCGCCGGGGACGCTGACGATGATCTCCTCGCGCCAGTCGCCCACGACGTCGGCCTTGAGCACGACGCTGCCGCGGCAGCTCCCGCCGACCGGCCCGCCCTGGTAGTCGGTGATCCGGCCGCCGAGGAGCTCCTTCTGCAGATCGGCGTCCCAATACACCGTACCGATACTAAAGCCCCAGGGGCAGTCGGTGCCCTGGCGCAGGACCTCGCCATGGCAGTCCAGGAGCCAGCGCTTCTCGGTGAGGGTATGCCCATCGGCGTCGGCGCCGTAGATCTCCAGCCCGGGCCGGGTTGGGTCGATGTCGGCGGCCATGCCCTTGCCATGCACATGCTGTGTCGCCTCGGGGAGTTTCCAGAGGGTCTTGCCGGTGCGCGCCTCGACGACATTGAGGCCGCCGCTGGGCTGGCGCACCTCCATGACGTAGGCGATTTCCAGGCCGGGGTGGTCGGGGATGATATCGGCCAGGTAGAACGCATCCGGGTGACCGCGGCCGGTGGTCCAGAGTGGCCCGCCGTGGTCATCGAGGACGGCATTGCCGAGGAGGACCTCATCGCGGCCGTCGCCATCGACATCGGCAGCCAGGGTCATATGGGCGCCCTGGCCCCAGTAGGCGGCGCCGAGGTCGGCATTGTCGTACTCCCAGAGCTTCTCGAGACGCCCGCGGTGGAGCTGGTAGGCATGCACGACCATGCGCGAGTAGGTCCCGCGCAGGAGCAGCAGGCAGGGCGTCCGGCCATCGAGGTAGGCGACGGCGATCTGGTTGCGGCTGGTCAGGTTGTAGCTCTCGAAGCCCTCGCGGCCGGGCCATGGTGCCCGCGCGATCTCCTGGCCGGTGCGGCCATCCCAGACCGCCACGAACTCATCGCCGCGAGTGACGCGGCCATCGGGGTCGCGCGGGTCGCCCGTGCCGACCTTGGCGGCGACCTCGGCGCGGCCGTCGCCGGTGAGGTCCCAGGCCAGGTAGGGCGAGTACCAGATGCCGCGTTCGATGGCCCAGCCCAGGTCCTGCCGCCAGAGGAGGGTGCCGTCGGAGCGGTAGGCGTCGAGCTTGTAGGTATCCGGCGAGCGGTACCAGTACTTCTCCCAGGGGTCGATGTTCTCATGCGGGTGCTTGATGACGTAGTCATAGGCGCCATCGCCATCGAGGTCGGCCACGGCGACCTTCTGGAAGCGCGTCGTCGGGGTGTCGAGAGGGATCCTCAGGCAGGGCGTATCGCCCTCGAGGTCAGCCCAGACCGCCTCGCCCTCGGGGCCGCCGCCGGCGCTGGGGCGGATGCGGTAGCGCGGCCGCGGGGCGTCGTCCGGAGGGTCATCGAGGAACTCGGTGGTGGCCGTGATCGGGGTCGTGTTCAGACGCACCGCCGGGGCCGCGCCGAGCTGACGCCAGACCTCGAAGCCGACATCGGCGGGGTCGGCCTGCAGGAGCCGCCAGCTCAGGCGGACCGTGCCATCCGGAAGGGGCAGCGCCACGGCGCCGCGGCCCATGGGCTCCGGGTGGCGCTCACGGGCCCAGCCGTCGACCGGCGGGTTCACCGGCAGCACCGCCCGGCCGGCCTCGAGGGCGACGCCGTCGAGCCAGACGTCGGCCGCGCCGGCGCCGGTCAGGCGGACCTGCAGGGTATCGACGTCCTCGGGGACCTGGAAGAAGCCGCGCACGCGCGTCCACTCCGCAGTGGGCCGGCCGCGCGCCGCGCCCAGCCGCCAGGTGACCAGGCGGCCCTGAGCATAGCCGACCGCGTCGATGCTGACCCAGCCGGCGCCGGGTCCGGGCGTGCCCCGCAGCCATCCGGAGAGGCAGAGGTCGGTACCGGCGGCGACCGCCAGGCGTGCGGCGTTGGTCACGGCCCAGTCGGCGGTGCCGTCGTAGATCACGTGAATGGCCCGCTGGCCGTCATGGCCGCTGCCGGCCTGGGCACTGATGGTGCCGCGGCCGTCGCGTGACCACCACGCCCACCCTGCCGGCAGGCCGCCGGCGTCGGTCTCCTCAAAGCCCGCGTTCGGCACGCCGTCCGACCAGCTCCGCAGGCGCACCAGCTCGACGTAGTCGTAGTAGCCCGAGCCGCGCTGCGCCTCCTCGGGCATGGCATAGCGGTCGTCGACCCAGAACTCCAGGACCTCGCCCGCTGCGATCTGGCGGCTGGGCATGAGCACCCCGCCGGTAAAGCGCTGCCAGGTCTCGCCGTCCAGGGAGACGCCAAGCACACGGCTGACCTTGACCTCGACGGTGTAGAGCCCCGGTGGAAGGTCGGCGATGCGGGTATGCAGAGGCGGCGCGCCATCCTCGGGCCGCGCGCGGTCGGCGCGGGTCGGCGGCGCCCGCAGCACCACCCCGCCGGACCACTTGGCGTGGGCGTCGGTGTCGGTGCTCCATAGGGTCCAGTGTGCGTCGCTCTGGCGCTCCTGGACCCACGCCTCGGCCGGGCCGCTGACGGCCTCGGCCTCGAAACGCAGGCGGTCCTGTCCCCACAGGGCCCCCGCTGCGATCATCCCGACCCCGATCCGCCGAAGCCACCTGCTCATGGCTGCGCTCCTCACCTGCCGGGTAGGCCGTCACAATGCACCGCCGCGGGTGACGGTGTGATCGTCACCCGCGGCGGCGGGAATCATCCAGGTTAGCGCTGCACGCGTGCGGAACCGCCGGCGGCGGCCGTCTTGACCTGGTCGAGGGTCATCATGGTGGTGTCGCCGGGGGTGGTGGTCAGCAGCCCGCCGTGGGCCCAGCCCAGACGCAGGGCCTGCTCCGGGGCCTCGCCGCTCATCAGGCCGTAGAACAGCCCCGAGGCAAAGCCGTCACCGCCGCCGATGCGGCAGAGGACGTCCAGCTCCATGGTCGGGCTGACGTAGGTCTTGCCATCCAGCCAGAGCACCGCGCCCCAGCTATGGCGGTTGGTCGAGTGGACCTCACGCAGGGTGGTGGCCACGCAGCGGACGTTCGGGAAGTCCTGGGTGACCGTGCCCATCATGCCGAAGAAGACGCTGGGGTCGAGCTTCGACTTGGCGACGACGTCCGGGCCCTTCAGGCCGAGGCCCATCTGCAGGTCTTCCTCGTTGCCGACCAGGACATCGACATACGAGCAGATCTTGCGCAGGACCGCCTGAGCGCGCGCCGTGCCGCCCTGGCGCTTCCAGAGCTTGGCGCGGTAGTTCAGGTCGAACGAGGTGACCACGCCGGCGGCCTTGGCGGCCTGCATCGCCTCGATGATCAGGGCCGAGGTGGTCTCCGACAGCGACGCGAAGATGCCGCCGGAGTGGAACCAGCGCACGCCCTGCCCGAAGATCGCCTTCCAGTCGAAGTCGCCCGGCTTCAGCAACGCCGCCGCCTCGTTGCAGCGGTTGTAGAACACCACCGGGGCGCGCACGCCCTGGCCGCGGTCGCTGTAGACCGTCGCCATGTTCGGGCCGGTCACGCCGTCGTGCTCGAAGGTCTTGTAGATGCCCTTCACGCCCATGGCCCGCACCGACCCGGCGATGAGGTCGCCGACCGGGTAGTTGACCATGGCGGTGGTGACGCCGGTGTTCAGCCCGAAGCAGTCCGAGAGATTCGCCGCGACGTTGTACTCGCCGCCGCTGACCCAGATGTTGAGCTGGCTGGCCTTGCGGAAGGGGATCGTCCCCGGATCGAGGCGGTGCACCAAGGCGCCGAGTGAGAGCAGGTCCAGGCCGTTGGCGGTGCGGGCAGGAATCGTCAGGCCACTCATGATGTCGCTACTCCTTACGCTGTTGTCCTGCAGCATGGGCGCCGCCCTGCCGGCCACCGGCCGGGCAGGTTCCGCGGCGTCACCCAGCCCCGTCAGGACGGTCCGGTTGACGAGCCCTAATGTACCCGCCTTGGCGACACTTGACAGCCCGCGGGCGGGAGCAGGGAGCAGGGAGCGGGGAGCGGCGGCGGAGCCATGTGGACGAGGTGGACTGGGTGGACGAGGTGGACCGGGTGGACTGGGTGGACGGCGCCCCGGACCTACATGGCGCGCGCCGGGGCGGCGGTGGGCGCCACGAGCCGAGTGGCGCGCCACGCTGCCGAGACGCCGTGCGCGTGGAGCCCGTCCGTGTCGGTCCGTGTACGTCCGTGTGCGTCCGTGTTCGCGAGCGCGCCGGGGCGCGCGGACGCGGCCCGCGAGGGCCGGGCGATGGCGCCGCCTGCCCTCGAGGGCTATGCTGGCGGTCGTGGTGTCGATGCCGCTCACGCTCAGCCCGGAGCCCTGCCATGTCCCGTCGTGCCCTGGCCCTCATCGCCGTCCTCGCCGCAGCCCTTGCCGCCCAGGAGGTCGCCCCGCCGTGGTTGCTCAACGCCGGCTTCGAGGAACTCGCGCCGGACGGGACTCCGTCCGGCTGGCGCGGCCATGACTACCGCACCGGCGGCACGGCGGCACTGGCCGAGGGCGATGCCCATGGCGGCAGCCGCTGCGCGGTCCTGCGTAGCGCCACGGCGGAACAGCGCGCCGCCTGGATGCAGAAGATCGCCTGGCCGGCCGAGGCGCGCGGCATCACCGTCGGCGGCTGGTACCGCACGCGCGGCACCGATGCCGCCGCGCCGGACCGCGGGGCATCCCTGCGCGTGCTCTTCCATCGCAGCCTCGAGGCCTGGGACGAGATCGGCCTGCGGCAGGGGTTCTTCCCGGCCAGCGCGACCTGGCAGGCGGCGCAGGTGACCCTGCGCGTGCCGCGCGACACCCGCGCCGTCGTCCTGGAGGCCTTCCACTGGCTGACGCCGGGCGAGACGCACTGGGACGACCTCTGGGTGCGCCCGGCCACCGCCGCCGAGCTGGCCGCCGCCAGCCTGCCGCCGGCCCTGGCAGTCGATCGCGAGCCGGTGCCGGGCCAGAACAAGCCCTACACCCCGGCGGATGGCGCGGTGGTGACGGTGAATCCGCCGCCGTTCCTCTGGCTGCCCTCGGGCTCCGACGCGACCTACCGCCTCGAGATCGGCCCGGATGAGACCTTCGCCGGCGACGCGGTCCGGCGCCACGAGGCCCTGCCGTGGTGCTGCCTGATGCTGACCGAGGCCCTCCCCGCCGGCACCTGGTACTGGCGCTACGGCGTCGACCTCGACGGCGTACCGACCGTCTGGAGCCGCCCGCGGCGTTTCACCGTGCCGCCGGAGGCCGCGCCGTGGGCCTACCCCGGCCGCGAGGCCCTGCAGGTCGACCCGGCCCGGCCGCGGCTCTTCGTCCCGGCGCGGCGCCTGGCGGATGTGCGCCGGCGCGCCCGCGAGGGCGACCTGAAGAGCACCGCCGACAGCCTGGTCGCCGCGGTGGCGCGCTTCGCCGGCGAGGAGATCATCCCCGAGCCCGCCTTCCTGCCCAAGAGCGGCGATGAACGCACGCGCGCCTACGCGACCCTCATCCGCACCACGCGTCAGCCCATGGACCGCATGGAGACCGCGGCGCTGGCCTACCTCCTCAGCGGCGACGCGGCCTGCGGCGCCGAGGCCCGCCGGCGGGTGCTGCACTTCTTTGCCTGGGACCCGCGCGGCAGTACCGGCGTCTTCCACAACGACGAGCCGGCGATGTGGATCATGATGCGCGGCTGCCGCGCCTACGAC
>JAAYZO010000427.1 GCA_012514865.1 Lentisphaerota bacterium
AACCAGTTGCGCATCGACAGCCAGGGCACGCCGGTCGGACAGACGACGCCGCTGCTGGCCGCGGACGGCGGCGACGCCGTCGTCGTGGACACCCTGGTGATTGCGGGGCCGGGCGTACTCGTCGAGACCCCGCCCGGCGTCAGCGTGGTCGCTGACGACGTGGCGATCCTGAATGGCGCGGTGCTGACGCACGCGGCCTGCACCGATACGCTCACCAACCGCCTCGATCTGACCGTATCCGACACCCTCCTGGTCGACCCGACCGCGGCGATTGACGTGTCTGGCCGCGGCTACCTGCCGGGGCGCAGCGTCGGCAACGTGCCGCCCACGCCGGAACAGAAGTCGTTCGGCGGCAGTCACGGCGGGCTTGGCCGGATCGGCTCGTGGGGCGGCACCGTACCGGCGTCCTATGACGACATTCGGGATCCCGCTCTGCCTGGCGGTGGCGGTTCCGGCACGGCTGGCGGCGGCGTTGTCCACATCCACGCGGGCACGATCCTTCTCGAGGGCGCCATCCGCGCCAACGGCGTGAGCGGCTGGGGCGGTATCTCCGGCGGTGCTGGCGGCAGTGTGCGCGTGCAGACCGACGTGCTCTCCGGAGCGGGGTCGGTCTCCGCCGATGGCGGTGCTGCCGGCATGGGTGACTACGCCTCCACGGGCGGCTCGGGCGGCGGCGGTCGCGTTGCGATCTACTACGGCAGCCTGGATGGCTTCGATGTCGCCGGTCGTGTCAGCGCCCACTCGGCGGCCTCTCCGGCGGGACCGGGGTCGGTTGGCACGGTGTATCTCCAGCCCGAGGGCGGCGTCAGCGAGCTGCGCGTCGTCAGCCATGGCATCGCGACCGGGACCTGGACGCCCCTGCTGCCCGGCCCCGATGGCTGGGTGCGCCTTGGCTCTGTGACGATTGCCGGTGCCGGCGTCGAGGTTGCGGCCATGGACGGGGCCCCGATCGACTGCGCCGATATCGCGGTTCTGGATGGCGCCAATCTGACCCATCCGTCGCCCTCGGCGGCGGCGACCTTTGCCCTCGAGGTCCACGCCTCGGGCACGCTGCATGTCGACGCGACGTCGCGGATTGACGTCAGCGGCCGCGGCAGCCCGGGCGGTACGACCCTGGGGGTGCGCGCTCTGGGCAGTAGCAAGTCGCGGTCTGGCGGCAGCTACGGCGGCAAGGGCTACGGCAACTTCAGCAACACGCTCTACGGCCGGCCCGACAACCCGCTCTGGCCGGGCTCCGCCGGCGACACCGCCGGCGGCGGCCTGGTCCGCCTGCACGCTGCGGCGATGCAGATCGACGGCGCGGTCCGCGCTAATGGCGTCCCCGGCGTCTACTACTGGGCCATGGCCGCCGGCAGCGGCGGCGGTATCCTCATTAATACGGTCGACTGGGGCGGCGAGGGCACCGTCGAGGCCCTCGGCGGCAATGGCAACTGGGGCGACTACGGCAGCAACGGCGGCTCCGGCGGCGGCGGCCGCATCGCGGTCTACGTCGCCGGTCAGCAGGCGGTGTCCGTGCCGGCTCTGTCGGCTGCCGGCGGCAGCGGCGGCAGCGGCATCGGTGGCGCGGGAACGGCCGTGCTCACCACGGCGCCGAGCTTCTTCTGGACCGACCCTCGGCCGGCAGTCGCCGGGGCGGAGATCAGCCTGGGCTGGGAGCTCCTCGGCGCCCCGGCCGGGACGACGGTCGACCTCTTCGCCGGCCCGGTGGGCGGCGATCAGGCCCCCCTCGCCGCGGCCCTGCCGCCGGTCGGGTCGTTCCTCTGGGATACGTCCGCCCTGCCGCCCGGGCTGTACACCCTGCGTCTGGCCTACGGCGCCGCCGGCGGCGCCGTTGCCGGTGAGGCTACCCGGACGGTCCTGGTGCACCATGAGGGCATCCTCCACGGCGGTCGTCTGGCTTCGGACGAGTCCTGGGCTGCCGGTGTTCTGCACATCGTCACAGACGACCTCGAGATCCCGTCCGGTGTCACGCTGACGCTGGCGGCCGGCGCCCTGGTGAAGGTGGCCGAAGGCCGCACGCTGCGCGTGTTGCCCGGCGGTGCGCTGGTCAGCGGCGGCACTCCAGGGGCGCCGGCGGTGTTCACCAGCCTGCGCGACGACAGCCTGGGTGGGGACGACAACGCCGACGGGGCCCTCACGTCGCCGGCGCCCGGCGACTGGGGCGGCATCCGCGTCGAGACCGGGACGGCCCTGCCGGCTTCCGATATTCTGGTGCTGCGCTACGGCACCCGGGAGCACGGCGGCAGTCTCGCTGCGAGCGCAGTCTGGCCGGCCGACACCCTGCACTGGGTGCGTGACGACGTCACAGTCCCAGGCGGCATGACCCTGTCGGTCGAGCCCGGCGCGACGGTCGTCTTTGACTACGGCCGCGTCCTCTCGGTCAGCGGCACGCTGCAGGCCATCGGCGCCATCGGCGCCCCGATCCGCATGACCTCGTCCTACGACAGCGGCGCCTTCGGCATGGCCTACGGCCCCTATGCCGGCCACATGCCGGCACCCGGCGACTGGCACTGCGTCTATGTCGGCGATGGCGGCGCGGGCACCTTCGACCGCGTGCACTTCCGCTATGGCGCCGGTCGGCAGACCGGCTACGACAGCACCGCCATGGTGCGCGGCCGGCGTTCGACGGTGGTCCTGCAGAACTGCCGCATCGAGGACACGCAGTACGACGGCGTCCTGGTCGACTGGCCGACCGACACGACCCGCACCGAGCTGGTCAACTGCGTCGTCGCCGGCTGCGACATCGGCTTCCGGGCCGCGGACAACGCCGCGGGCATCTGCCAGGTGGTCAACAGCTCCTTCTATGACAACCGCATCGGCGTCCACCTGGCCTGGGGCAGCACCAGCAACCCGCGTGTCGTGCGCAACTCAATCATCGCGGAGAGCCGCGAGATTGGCTACTACCTCTGGGGCGGCGGCACGGTCTTCGAGTCGAACAATGTCTGGGGCTCGGGCACCACGGACTACTCCGGTGGCCTGGCCAATCAGACCGGCAAGACTGGCAACATCTCGGCGGACCCGCGCTTCCGCGCCCCCGACCAGGGCGATTTCAACCTCATGCCGACGTCGCCCTGCATCGACGCCGCCAACGGCACCTATGCCCCCGCCACCGACTTCGCCGGGCTGGCCCGCAACGACTTCCCGCGCGTCCCCGACACCGGCGTGCCCATGCCGGGGGGCGTCGTCGTTCCCGACATGGGCGCCCTCGAGTACTCCCAGCATGTCAACACCAACATCGACCTCGTCGTCACCGCCGTGCGCGGGCCGGCGCTGGCCACGGCCGGTGACGCGGTCACCGTCTCCTGGGATGTCGTCAACCGCGGCACCGAGGAGGTCTCCGGATGGCGTCGGGACCGCGTCGGGCTCGCGACGGCCGCGCAGCAGCGCGGCGAGGTCAGCCTGACCTGTGGTACGGCGGCCTTCACCGACACGATTCGGCCGGGGCAGACCGTCACCTACGAGGCGGTCGTGACCGTTCCTGGCGGCACGCCCGGCGTCTGGAACTGGTCGGTCACGACCAACGCCTTCGACGATGTCGCCGAGGGTGCCAATCGCGTCAACAACACCGGTCTCTCGGCCCGCACCGTGACTCTGGGCCTGCCGGCGCTGGTGCTGAACGCCCCGACGGCCGTCAGCGGCCAGCTTGGCGCGGCCGGTGCGGCGGCCTGGTATGCGGTGACGATCCCGGCCGGCCAGGACGCCATCATCCGCGTCGACGCCGGTGCCGGCGATGCGCGTCTGAGGCTGTATGCCGGGCGCGGCTTCCTGCCGACGATCTATGACTACGACTGGCAGTCGCCCGCGAGCGGCGCCGACCCGCGCCTGGCCCTGCCGGCGTCTTCGGGCGAGCAGACGCTCTATGTCCTGGTTGTGGCCGAGGATCTGCCGTCGGGGCCGACCACCTTCACGGCCACCGCCGCCGAGCTGGTCTTCGCTCTTGACGCCTGCGACCGCCGCAGCGGCGGCAACGCCGGCAACACGACGGTCCGCCTGACCGGCGCCGGCTTCACGCCCGACCTCGCGGTCGGCCTGCGCGGCGGCGGCGGCACGATCCCGGCCACCGGGGTCACGGTGCTGAACTCCGGCGAGGCCTACGCGGTCCTGGATCTGAAGGGCGCCGCCACGGGTGTCTATGACGTGGTCGCCCAGGTCGGCGGCCTGGAGTCGGTCCTGCCGGCCGCTTTCACGGTCACGGCCGGCAAGGGCTGGGACTTCCGCTGCCGCGTCACGGCCCCGCCGCTGGTGCGCCCGGACCGCCCGTTCCCGGTCCTGATCGAGTTCGAGAACACCGGCGATTCGGATTGCCCGCCGATCATGATGACGGTGACCAACGACGGCGG
>JAAYZO010000428.1 GCA_012514865.1 Lentisphaerota bacterium
GACCGGGTCTGCCAGGACCTCTTCCGGCAGTGGTCGCCGCTGTTGCGGCAGGCGCAGCAGGTGTCCGTCCTGCTCTGGGCCGCCGACGGCTCGGAGATCCTCGAGTACGGCGGCAGGCTCGAGGAGCCCTTCGAGTGGGCCTGCTGGCAGGGCGTCGCCAACCCCGCCCGGCCCTACCGCGGCGACCACCCCGAAACAGCCTCCATCCACGACCTGCCGCGGCCCTACATGGCCGCACCGCCGGTGTTCACCTACGGCTGGCTGAAGGACCTCACCGCCGCCCTCAAGCGCATCGGCACCGCGGCCACCGGCCTGCCCGTCCGCGTCGGCGCCACCTTCGACCCCGGACCGGAATTCGCCCGGTCGGACTTCAAGTACCGTCGCCACCGGGAGATCTGCATGGGCGATACCATGGGACAGGGCACCATGGTCTGCTGCTACGCCACCCTCAATGCCGACGACCGGCCCTACGCCGGCTTCCCCAAAGGCATCCCCCAGGGCACGCCCTTCGGGACCTTCCTCGGACGGCAGTCGAAGCACTTCCTCGCCGATCTGGGCTTCGACTACCTGTGGCTGTCCAACGGCTTCGGCTTCGGCCTGGAGACCTGGGGGCTGAAGGGCGCCGTGTTCGACGGCAGCCGCTTCGCCTCGGACCGCTGCAGCGAGGTCCGCGAGAAGAGCCTGCGCTTCTGGCGCACCTTCCGCGCCGAATGCCCCGATGTCCCCCTCGAGACTCGCGGCACCAACCTCTCGACCGGCATGGACCTCAGCTCCGACGCGGTGCCCTGGCAGGACATCTACCGCGAGGTCACGGCCCTGATGCCGCCGCCGAACTCGCCCTGGGCCGCCCTCAACGGCGACTTCGGCCTGGAGCTGGTGGGCTGGATGTCCCACATCGCCGCGGCACCCGGCGAGCGCTTCCCCTTCCGATACTACATCCACGACCCGTGGTTCCTCAACAGCCCCTGGCTGGACCGCTATCAGCGCGAGCCCCATGACATCGTCCTGCCGCTGACCGTCAGCCGCCTCGACGGCGATGGCCGCGTCGAGTGCCCGACCGAGCTGGAGTTCCTCACCGTCGACGACTCGTGGGGGGCCATGCCGGACCAGGTCCCCAACGAGGTCACGCCGCACATCCTCGCGGCGCGTGCGATGGCGCCGGATGCGCCCGGGCCGCTCGTCTGGGCCTACCCGTTCGACGAGTACCACGCCATGACCTTCGGCCCGGGTGACCGCCTCGGCGAGGTCTTCTTCGGCGATTGGTTCCTGCGCGGCGCGGTCAACCAGGGCCTGCCGCTGAACACGGTCGTCAGCACCGCCAACGCCGTGGCGATCCTCGCGCGCCGCCCGGAGGCGCTGTCGGCCTCGATCGTCGTCACGCCGGTCCCGGACGCGGACAGCCCCTGGGACCACGCCCTGCGCGGCTGGCTCGAGCGCGGCGGCCGGGTGATGTTCTACGGCCCGCTGCGGCATGCGTCGGCCTTCTGGCTGGATACCTTCGGGGTGGACCTGCGCGAGCCCGTCGAGGGCGATCTGGAGATCGAGCCGGACGGATCGTCCGACGCCCCGGACGGCTGCCGGACGCTGCGGCATCACGCCCTGCTCTCCGCCGGGCCGCTGCAGGAGACGCCGCGAGACGGCCGCAACCCGCCGGGCCTGCGCACGGCGCGCCAGGGCACGGCGCGGCGGGCCGTGACCGCTCTGGCAACATGGCCCGGCGGCGGCATGGCGGCCTGGGTGCGCGGGACGGTCTCCTGCGACCCGACCCGCATGGGCGGCCACCTCCTGGTGCCCTACGACGCCCGCGACGCCTTCCCCGCCGAGGGCCTCATGCGCAGGATGCTCCGGCATACCGGCTGGGAGATCCTGCCCCTGCAGCGCCGCCCGGGTCAGCCCGTGCCGCTGCTGTGCCTGGCCCGCCACGCCCAGGGGCTGATCATCGCCGGCTACAGCCCGGACACCACCTGCGCCCTGGCCCTGCGCACGCCGCTCGGGGCACCCGTGCCCTCAGGGTGGGACGCCTGGATGGAGGACGGCAAGGCCGTCTTCCAGCCGCCGCGCGCCTGGCTGCGGGAGTGCCGCGTGTTCGTCGATCAGGCGGCCGCCGGGACGGTGTCGTGCCGGATCAGCCGATCGGGCTTCCCCACCGTGCGACGCCGCCTCGAGGTCGACGGCCTGCAGCGCGCCACGGTGCGCTTCCTCCCCGAGCCGGGCACCGCCGACCGCGTCGTGGTCACTCACCAGGCGCCGGTGCCCTGCCTGAACGCCCCGCGCCTCGCGACGCGTCTTGAGGACGGCCCCCTGGGGCCATGCCTGGTGATCGCAGAGGTCAGCGGCCAGATCATGATCTCATGGTGACCGCCGGCGCGGTGTCAGGATCGCGTCAGCCTGTCACCCTGAAGGGGGTGCCAGATCGCAGCCGGGGGTCGGGCGGAGTACGACCCCCGGAGCCGTGAGCCCACGAACCGCGCACCCAGAAGGGATCCCGGAACCGGACTTCCGGACAGCCCGGGGTGAACCGCCGGCGCGGGTTGCTCTCGGCGAGTTCGGTGCCAGTGTAGAGGGCGAGCCTGAGCGGCAACGGATGGTGAGCCAGGAGATCGACAGCATGCGCGTGGTGTGTTTCGGCGACAGCCTGACCTCGTGTGGCGGCCCCGGGGGACGCTACAGCGATATCCTCCAGGACCGCTTTCCCGGACATGAGATCATCAACCGCGGAGTCGGCGGCGAGACCTTCATCGACGCCCGCGCCCGGCTGGCCGCGGATGTCCTGGCCCTGCGTCCCGACGCGGTGGTCATCGCCTTCGGCGCCAACGACTGGTGGCGCGACGAGCGTCCCCCGGAGGCCTGGGCCGCCGATCTCGCGGCCGTGGTCGAGGCGGTCCAGTCACAGGGCGCCCGGGCGATCGTCGCGGGTGTCTTCGGGCCGCTGTGCCGGCCGGATGGCACCATCGTGGAGAAGACCTACGGCGCCGATGCGCGCTCGCGGCACTACCGCGACCTCGAGGCCGCCGTGGCCGCCGCGCACGGCTGCCCGTACGTGCCGAACCTGCAACGCTGCATCGTCGGCGACCGCACCTGCTGGCGCGACCGCAACCACCCCAACGAGCATGGCAACCGCGCCGTGGCCAACGAACTGGAGCCACACCTCGAGGCCATCCTCGGCCAGAAGGCCCTCCCCGTGCGTCGCCGCGCCATGCTGACCACCCGCGACATGTGGGACGAGGCCGTGGCCCTCGCCGGCGACCGCCTGGCGGCGGTCTGCGGCCAGCGCCGTCTGACCTACGCCGCGGCCGACGAGGCGGTCCGCGCCCTGGCGGCCGGCCTGCGCGAGCGCACCGGCCAGGACCGGCCCAAGGTCGCGGTGTTCCTCCCGAACAGCCTGGAGTACTTCCTGGTCTACTGGGCCGTCGTCCGCCTCGGCGGCATCATCGTGCCGCTGAATACCTGGCTGCGCCCGGACAGCCTCGAGGCCATCTTCGAGACCGTCGCACCGGACCTCCTCGTGGTCGGCAGCACGGCCGACGAGGCCGTCCTGGCCTGCGCCCGGCGCCGGCCTGACCTGCCGGTCGTGGCGACGGCTGACACCGGCGGGGCCCTGCCGGCGTTCGCGTCCCTGCTGAAGCACGGCGCCGCGCTCACCGCGACGCCCCTGGCCGGCGACGACCCGTCGATCATCATGCACACCTCCGGCACCACCGCGGCACCGAAGGGCGCCGTCATGCGGCACAGTGACCTAGTCTTCAATGTCATGACCACGATCAACGCCCAGGGCTTCACCCCCGACGACGTGCACCTCCTCGTCAACCCGATGTTCCACTGCACCGCCCTCTACAGCTCGCTCCCCGCGGCGGCCCTGCAGAAGACCCCGGTGGTCATCACCGCCGACACCACCCCGAACGGCCTCCTGCGGCTGATCGCCGAGGAGGGCATCACCACCTTCCTGACCGTGCCGAGCATCCTGCAGCGCATCACGGCCCTGCCGGACCTGACGCCGGGCGCCATCGGATCGCTGCGCGTCATCGGCTACGCCGGCTCGTTCATGCCGGTCAAGACGGTGCGCGAGCTGCAGCGGCTCTTCCCCGGCGTCGAGCTGCATAACTTCTTCGGCCTGACCGAGACCATCTCGGCCACGCACTGCCTCAACGGCGACGAGTCCTACGAGCGCCCGGACTCCATCGGCCGGCTCCTGCCCTTCGTCGAGGCCCTCGTCGTCGACGAGGACCACCGACCCGTCCCGCCGGGGACCGTCGGCGAGTTGCTCTTCGCCCGCGACAACGTCATCCAGGGCTACTGGAACCGGCCCGGGAAGCTCGAGGAGTCCCTGCTCGAGGTCGACGGCCGACGATGGTTCAACACCGGCGACCTGGCCATGGTCGACGAGGAGGGCTTCTTCTTCATCAAGGGCCGCAAGAAGGACATGATCATCGTCGGCGGCGAGAATGTCTTCGCCGCCGAGGTCGAGGCCGCCCTGATGGCCTGCGAGAAGGTCAAGGAAGCCGCCGTCAAGGGCATCCCCGCCACCGGCATCCGCGAGTCGCTCGGGGAGATGATCAAGGCCTACGTCGTGCGGGCCGACCCGACCCTGACCGAGATCGAGCTGCGGCGGCACTGCCACAAGGCCCTGCCCTCGTATAAGATCCCCCACGTCATCGAGTTCCTCGCGGCCCTGCCGCGCAACCCCGCCGGCAAGGTCGTCAAGGACGACCTGGCCTGACTCGGCCGGGTCCGCGCCCACGGCCGGGGCCGTGGCGCCGGGTCCGGCGTGGGCGACAGGCCGAGTGCCGCGGGGGAGGCCGCGCGGCCGCGGCCGCAGAGCGAGAGTCGATCCGGCCATCAGCGACGGCCGCGACGGGAGAGATGCTGCCATGACCAGGCGCGAGAATGTCCTCAGAGCGATTCGGTTTGAGGGGCCGGAGACCATCCCGATGGCCTTCCACATCAACGCGGCCTGCTGGCACCACTATGACCAGGACGCCCTGCAGGACCTGATGGAGGCCCACCCCGTCCTCTTCCCGGGCTTCACCCGACAGCCGACGGTCTCGCCGCGCTACGGCCTCAACGCGCGCCGGGATGAGCCCTACACCGACCCGTGGGGATGCGTCTGGGCCACCAACGACGACGGCATCACCGGCGCGGTCCATGGCCACCCGCTGTCCGACTGGGACCGGCTCGATACCTACATGCCGCCCGATCCGGCCACGACGGACGGGACCTTCCCGCTGGACTGGGAGAGCATCGCCGAGGGCGTCCGGCGCCGGAGGAAGAGCGGCCAGCTCATCGCGGGCGGCCTTCCGCACGGCCATACCTTCCTGCGCCTGCAGGATATCCGCGGCTACGAGAACCTGATCTTCGACATGGCCGACGACAGGCCTGAGCTGCGACGCCTCATCGCCATGGTCGAGGAGTTCAACTACCAGTTCGTCATGCGGTGGATGGCGCTCGAGCCCGACATGATGACCTATGCCGAAGACCTCGGCATGCAGGTCGGCCCGATGCTGTCGCCGAAGCACTTCCGCACCTACATCAAGCCCGTCTACGAGCGACTTATGAAGCCGGCGCGTGAACGCGGCTGCATCGTTCACATGCACTCGGACGGCGACATCCGCACCCTGGTCGACGACCTGATCGACGACGGCGTCGAAGTCATCAACCTCCAGGACCTCGTCAACGGCATCGACTGGATCGCAGAGCGGTTCGCGGGCACCACCTGCGTCGAGTTGGACATCGACCGGCAGGCCATCACGCCCTATGGCTCCCCGGCGCAGATCGACGCGCTGATCCGTGAGGAAGTCACCAAACTCGGCAGCAAGGCCGGCGGCCTGATGATGGTCTACGGGCTCTACCCCGGCGTGCCCCTCGAGAATGCCAAGGCGGTGATGGATGCCATGGAGACCTACGCGGCCTACTACGCGTGAGCGCCCACGCGCCTGCGCGCACCGCCGGTTGAGCCCGGCGAGGCGCCGGAGAGAAGACCACGAAACGCCGTGAAGGGGTGCCAGAGCCGGACCCTGGCACAGCCCCGCGCGATCTCCTGAGGTGATTGCACCGGGGCGGTTGGGGCACTAGAGTCGGTTCTGGTCAGCGGCACCGTGTCAGGTCGCAGGCAGGTCGCTCCCGCGCGCGACCCTACCGCACCGGCGCCGATGCCGCCGCAGGTGACCACGATCAGACATAGGAGGCCATCCATGCGAACGTACAGAATTCTGATCAGCCTGGGTCTTGTCCTGGCCTTGGGCGGGCTGCAGGCCGCATCCGCCGACCGGAAGGGCAGCAAGGCCGCGGCGCCGGCGACCGGGACGGTCCGCACCCTGCCCACCTTCACCGAGGGCAAGTACAAGGGCAAGCACATGGTCTATCGCGCCGCGACCTTCGAGGCGACGATGGACGAGAAGGGCGTCCTCTGGGTGCAGCCCCTGGACTCCAAAGAGAAGCCCGTCGGCAAGGCCTTCATCTGCTACCAGGTGCTCCCCTACTTCGTGCCCAAGGGCGACGTCCACCGCGACCGCCCGGTCGCCTCGTTCATCGACCCGCCGGCGCCGTCGAAGCAGCCCGCCTCACTGGCGCTGAAGGGCCTGCTGATCGAGGACATCCCCTTCGAGGTCCTCTACGAGTTCAAGGACAACACCATCACGGCAAGCGGCGGCTGCGAGGACGTCCCCGGCCTCGACACGCCGACCAACTTCCGCCTCCTGAGCCGCTTCCCGGCGTCGCACAGCATTGCCCCGAATGTCGAGCAGGATGACCGCATCAAGCTGCTCGAGGGCTGCGTCCTGGAGACGAAGGAGAGGGATGCCAAAGGCCGTCGCAAGACCTATACCTATCCCTACCATGACGTCATGCGTTTCGCGGGCAACTTCGACTACGCCCGCGTCAGGGGCCTCTACGGCCAGCGCCTGATCGAGTTCGAGCCCGGCAGCAATATCGAGGGCCGCCTCTGCGGCTATATCTACAGCGGCTACTGCCCCTGGGAGGGCTACGTCGTGCAGTACATCACGCAGGGCAAGTCGATCAACCTGCGCAAGAATCGCGCCGTGATGACCGTCCACCCCAGCGGCGGCACCGGCAGCAGCCGCTCGCGCTGATGCGGGTCCGGCCTGACGCGCGGCGCCGCCCTCATGGTGGCGGCGAGTGCGGCCTCGGCCGGACTGAGCGGCCCAGACCATGCCCATGACACGACCCTCCCGGCGTTCTGCCTTCCAGCGCCTCTGCGCGGCCGTGGGCCATGCTATCGTCGACTACCGCATGATCGCCGAGGGCGACCGCATCCTCGTCGGCCTGAGCGGCGGCGAGGACAGCCTGGCGCTCATGCACGCCCTGACCTACCTCCAGCGCCGCGCGCCGGTGTCGTTCACAATCCACGCAGCGACCGTCGATATGGGCTTCCCGGGCTTCGACCTGGCGACCCTGTCGGCGTACTGCCAGGCGCAGGGCTGGCCTCATGAGGTCGTGTCGCTTCCCGGCGAGGAGATTCTCGCGGAGAAGAACCACGCGCGGCGCCCCTGTGGCCTGTGCAGCCGTCTGCGTCGCGGCAAGCTGCACGGCCTGGCCGAGCGCCTGGACTGCGGCACCATCGCCCTGGGCCAGCAGCTCGACGACCTGGCCGTCAGTCTGCTGATGAGCCTCTTCCGCGGCCATGGCCTCAAGACGATGGGCCCCCACGTCGCCGCCGACGCCGGCCGCAAGCGCCTCATACGGCCGCTCTGCTATGTGCCGAAGGCTGTGGTCCACGACGTGGCCCTCGACATGGCCTTCCCGACCGTCAAGAGCTGCCCGTACCTGCCCCTGCTCGACGCCGGCGGCGACCGCGCCCGGCTGACACGCCTCCTCGGCGACCTCGACACGCAGTACCCCGGCGTCAGGCAGAATATCCTGGCCAGCCTGAAGCACGTCGAGACCGCGCACCTCCTCGACCGGCGCTGGCTGCAGTTGCCGCCGCAAACCGTGGAGAACGACGGCGGCTCCGAGCGCGGCAGCGACGCCGACGACTTCACGGAGTAAGGTGAGGGCGTGCGTCGACCCGTCCGCCGCTCCAAGGAGGCGACCATGCCCGAACTCAAGACCGGTGACCAGGCCCCCGACTTCGCCCTGCCCGACCAGCACGGCGTCACCCACCGCCTGCGCGACTACGCCGGACGGACCGTCCTCATCTACTTCTACCCCAGGGCCAGCACGCCGGGCTGCACCACCCAGAGCTGCGCGGTGCGCGACGCCCGCGCCGACTGGGCCGCCCGCGGCGTGGCCGCCCTCGGGATCAGCCCCGATGACAGCGCCGACCAGCGGCGCTTCGACGAGTCCTACGGCCTCGGCTTCCCGCTCCTGGCTGACACCGACCACGCCGTCGCCGAGGCCTATGGCGTCTGGGGCGAGAAGACGATGTACGGCCGCACCAGCATGGGCATCATCCGCTCGGCCTTCCTCATCGACGGCGCCGGACGGGTGGCTAAAGCGTGGTACCGTATCGCGCCGAAGGACACCGTGCCGTCGGTCGACGAGGCCCTGAACGCCGCGAAGCCCTGACAGCACGCCGCGGCGCACCGATGCCGGAAAGACCTCCGGAAAGCGCAGGAGACTCAGGGAAAGAGGTTTGGGGAGATTTGCCGCAAAGAGGCGCAGGAAGCGCATGGGAGGACTGCGGGGAGGTGGAAGCGTTCTTGCTTTCCCCTCTTGCGTCTTTTGCGCTTCTTTGCGGCGAGGCTGTCTTCCGCATCCCGCCGGGGTAGAAGCATCGCCCTATAGCCATCCTCATCAGGACCCGTGCCGTGGGGAAATCCATGGATATGCTCTCTCCGCCTTCACCGGGATCGCGCCGTTGCCCGGGGGGTCCCAGGCAGCCCTGCCCCGGCGCGGGCTGGCCCCGGCCGGCGCGAGGGTTGTGCCGTGATCATGAACTGCGGGAGGCCTTACCATGCGCCTGGCTTTTCTCGGGCTGATGCTGGCGTCGGTCGTCCTGGCGCCGGCGCTCCACGCCGCGCCGTTGGAGCGCCTCAAGACACTCTACCCGGCGACCCCCCTCTGGGTCGGCGGCCAGCCGCGGGCGCTGCTGGTGGCGCCGGAGAGCCTCGGCGACGCCCGCGACCGCCTGCAGAGGCTCTGCCGTGAGCGCGCCGGCATCGACCTGCCGTCGGTGCCGCCCGAGAGCCTGGTAGCGGACGACTGGGCGGTCGACCTGGAGGCCGTCCAGGGCCGCACCCTCGTGGCGCTGGGAAATATCAACGACAACCGCCTCCTGGCGGTGCTCTGGGGTGCGGGCACTGTCGTCGCCGACTCGATCTACCCGGGACCCGGCGGCTATGCCGTCCGGACGGTCCACGACCCCTTCTCCTGCGGGGTGAATGTCCTGGCCCTGACCGGCTCCGACGCCGCCGGCGTCGCGCGTGCCGTCGAGGCCTTCGCCGCCGGGTGGCTCGCGGCACCCGGCGCGGACCTCGTCCTGCCTGAGCCCGTCGTCGCCGTCGACCTGCGCATCGTGCATCACCGCTTCTTCCCGGACGCCGCCGCCTCGATGGAGTCGAAACGCCAGCCCCAGTACAGCGGCCTCGACTACTTCCAGAAGCTCTTCCGCGAGAGCGGCCTGATGGACGACCAGGGCCGGGTCGTCAGCGCCACCGGCGGCGACCTGACCACCGTCACCGGCGCCCTGGCGCGCCTGGCACAGACGTGGTTCCTCACCGGCAACCCGGCCCTGCCGCCGCTGATGAAGGCGATCCTCGACGCCAACCGCGCCCTCCTGGCGGTGGTGCCGCCGCGCCGCGAGATGGAGGCCGCCTCGGCAGCCCATCGGCGCGGGTGGGACCTGATCGAGGAACTGCCATGCTGGACTGATCAGGACCGCCTGGACCTCGCGCGCGCCTTCCTCGCCGATGCCCGTCAGGGCTTCGAACAGCGCGCCGCCAACACCCTCGTGCCCCAGGGCTTCGTCCAGGTCGTCGATGAGAACCACGGCACCCACGCCGCGCTCAATACCCTGGACGCCTGGGGCCCCTTCGCCACCGGCTGGGACCTCCCGGAGAGCCAGGGCTGGATGAAGGTGGTCGAGGCGACCTTCGCGGGCCAGGCGGCGAGCCACCAGATCCTCGAGGACGCCTGCGGCTACCTCTGCTACTGCCCGATCCACACCATGACCTACGCCCTCGCGACGCGCGACCTGACCACCTTCCAGCGCGGCATCGCCCGCGGCCACGCCGAGTTCATCGCGCAGTGCTCGGTGAGCAACCTCGGCCTGACAACCGGCTTCGGCGACGACGGCAACCTGGTCGAGCCGGCCGTCTTCGAGGCCATCGCCCCGGCGGCGTGGTTCCACCGCGACCCGCACCTCGCCTGGGTCCTGCGCGAGGCCCTGCCCCAGGCCGCCGGACTGAGGATCTTCCAGAATGCCCTGCCGGTGGACCTGAGCGTGACCGCCGTCGAGCCCGAGACCTGGAATGGCCTCACCGTCTTCCCGATCTTCCAGCAGACCCTCCGCAAGGGCGAGGGCGCGCGGGAGATCATCCACGACCCGCGCCAGAGCGTCGGCCGGGAGTGGTTCAACAAGATCGTCTTCAGAGAGCGCTTCCACCCGGACGCGCAGTACCTCCTCCTCGACGGCGCCGGCAAGTTCGGCGAGATCGAGGGGTACCCCTCAGGGCCGGCCGGCCATCGCCATGAGGATGTCAATACCATCATCACCTTCACCGACCAGGAACGCCTCTGGCTGGTGGATCACACCTACGCCGAACGCTCGATCAAGGACCACTCCGGCCTGGTCATCAGCCGTGACGGCCGGATGTCGTACCGCGTCCGCGAAGCCCGCCTGCGCCTGGCCGTGCAGTCGGACGCCTTCGCCCTGACCACGTCGGCCTTCACCGACTTCTCCGGCGCCACCTGGGAGCGCACGCTGCTCTGGGAGCGCGGGCGGCGCTTCATGGTCGTCGACCGCGCCATCGCCGAGGAGGCCGGCGAGTACCGCGTGCGCGGCAGCTTCCGCGGCCTCGGCGCGGCGCGCCTCGAGGCGGACGGCCTGCATCTGGAGCAGGATGGCAAGGCCTGCGTCATCCTGGCCGACGGGCGCGCCCGCCTCGGGCTGTCGGACCACCCCTGGGCGGACGGCGAGGAGAAGGCGCGCTGGTACCGCCATGCCGAACCGGTGGTGCGGGTCTTCCGTCAGGACCGGCGCGGGCGTCTCGAGCCAGGCCAGTCGCTGGACCTGATCAGCCTCATCGAGGCCGGGCCGAGTCCGGCGGCGCTGGCCGGCCTGCGCCTGCGGCGGGTCGCCGCGACGGCGGCGCTCGTGGAGGCGCCCGACGGCGCCCTCCTGGGCGGCACGGGGACCCTCCCCGTCGATGCCGGCGAGGCGGGCGCCTTCATCCTCCGCCGCGGCGCGGCGCTGCTCGGCGCCCTGCGCCGGCTCGGGCCGGCCGCGGCGCCGCTCCTCGTGGCCGAGCCGCCGGTGACACTGGAAGCCCGGGACGGCGTCGTACAAGTGACGGCCGGCGCGACGGCGGTGACGCTGCGCCTGGCGGGCCTGGCCGAGCCCCTGACGCTGCCGGCCGGCCAGAGCCTGGCCCTGCCACCGACGCCCGCGGCCGCCCTCGCCGCCCTACTGGACCAGGCCCTCCCGACCGCCGAGACCGCCGCCACAGAACTCAGCCGCACCGCCGCCGCGGCGGCCGCCGCCACAGCCCCCGAGGGATTCGGCCTGAGCCGGCGCGTCGTCGATCTCACCTCCGGCGCCCTGGGCGCAGCAACCGGCGACCTCGACGGCGATGGCCGCCCGGAGGTCCTCACCGGCGGCACCGACGGTTCACGCGCCTGGCGCGAGGACGGCAGCCTGCTTTGGCACGACGCCGGCACGGCGCCCTGCCGCGTCCTGGCAGTGGCCGATCTCGACGGCGATGGCCGCCCGGAGGTCGTCTCCGGCGACGACCAGGGCGGGGTGCGCTGCCTCGACGCCGCCGGACAGCGACGCTGGGAGTTCACCTGCAAACCCACGCGCAGCGGCACAACCGCGGTCGACTGGATCCGCATCGCCGACCTCGATCAGGATGGCGCTCAGGAGGTCCTGGTCGGCGCCGCCTGGGTGCACTGCCTCCAAGGCGATGGGGCGCTGCGCTGGGAACGAAGCCTCTGCGTCTGGCGCGGCAGCGACGCCGGGAATACCACCCACGGCGCCGTCGCCGACGTCGATGGCGACGGCGCCCTCGAGGCCGTCGCCCTCTTCGCCTTCAGCTATCCGAAGGCCCTCGTCCTCGACAGCGCCGGGCGCATCGTGGTGCCGGCCGACTACGACAACGACCGCCGCCAAGGCGTCAACATCGACCTGCCCCTGGCCCTGGCGGTCACCGACCTGCAGGGGCGCGGCGGACCCCTCCACTGGCTCGTCGGCGGACCCAATCACCTGCATGCCTACTGGGCCGGCGGACCGCACGCGGGAGCGTCCGCCGGACGCGTGGCGGGGTCCTTCACCCACCTGGCCGTGTGGCCGGCGACAGGCGGCGCCCCGTGGGTCGGCGCGGCCACCGACCTGGGGGCCGTGCAGGCATACCGCGCTGAGGAGGCCGGCCGCGACGCCCAGGTTCCCCTCAGGATGCTCTGGTCGCAGGATACCGACGCCGACCTCGCCACCCTCTGGGCCGGCGACAGCGACGGCGATGGCCAGGGCGAGTTCTGGGCCGGCACAACCGACGGCGCGATCGTGGTCTACGACGCCGCGAGCGGCCGCCTCCTCGGCCGCCGCGCCGCGACCGGCTCGCCCGTGACGGCCCTGCTCGAGTGGTCCTCGGGAGGCCTCATGGCGCTGCGCCGCGACGGCCCGGCAGAACTGCTGCGGCGCCAGCCATGAGAAGCCCCTGCGATCAGACGTCGCGGTGGAGACCGGCAGCCCCATCACCGAAGCTGGGGTCGGCTACATCTACCTGAGGGGACACAGCCGCAACGCCCCCGCTGACACGATCGTCCTCATCGAGAAGAACCGGTTCTCATGTGATGATGGCTGTGTCGGCTACCTGGACGGGCGAGTGCTGAGGGTCCGAGGGAAGCGTTGGCGCGAGGTCGCCGAGTCGGTGACGATCCAGCAGAAGTGATGCGAGCATCAGGATTGGCCTCGCGCAACGTGGGGGGAGCATCGGGGGCAGACCTGTTTCCGTACACTCTGGCTCCTGACTCCCAGGTGAATGTGCGCGTGAAGACAGGCTCGACTCCGCGTCTCACCGTGCCCCCGCGTCTCCACGTCCACTCCGTCCACTCCGTCCACCCCGTCCACGATGTCCACGATGTCCACCGCCGCCCAGCCTCACCGGAGGAGATTCCACCGCAGAGGACGCAGGGGGACGCAGAGGGGGGATGGCCAGAGGACGTTCCGGCGCCCTGAAAGGGCATCATCCATCAGCCCAGGGCAACGCCCTGGGAAATAAGATGTTACGAACCGCAGGCTGAAAGTCTGCGACAAGACCGTGCGCGTCACACCGCCACGGTTCAAACGAGACTGCCGACACTCGACCGGCGGAAAGGCAAACGCCCAAGGCTGAACGCCCAACGCCCAACGTTCAGCGCCGGACTCCGTGCGCCCCGGACTCCCCCGACTCCCGCCGCCCACTGCTCTGCCGCAAAGAAGCGCAAGAGGCGCAAGAGAGACAGGGGGAAGCCCCCCACCACACACCGCCGCTGGCCGCGCCCCGCGTGCGCCTCGCCCCGGCTGCCGTTCCCATCCTGCTCCTCTCCGTCCTGCGACTCGTCACGCTTGCGGCACATATCCAGGCCGGTAAAGTCAAATTAGAGGACCGACCCGGCGTCACCCCACTGCCGGCCGCCCGCCGCGTGCGCCGCGCCCCGGCCGCCGTTCCCATCCTGCTCCTCTCCGTCCTGCGACTCGTCACGCTTGCGGCACATATCCAGGCCGGTAAAGTCAAATTAGAGGACCGACCCGGCGTCACCGCGTCTCCCTGACAGTGCCCCGCCGCCCGCGCCGTTTCACGTCCACCCCGTCCACCCCGTCCACGATGTCCACGCTGTCCACCGCCGCCCAGCCTCCCCGGAAGGGATTCCACCGCAGAGGACGCAGGGGGACGCAGAGGGGGGGATGGCCAGAGGACGTTCCGGCGCCTCCCTGCGGACCTGCGTTCCGGCGCCTCCCTGCGGACCTGCGTTCCGGCGCCCTGAAAGGGCATCATCCATCAGCCCAGGGCAACGCCCTGGGAAA
>JAAYZO010000047.1 GCA_012514865.1 Lentisphaerota bacterium
CCCGGAAACGCGGATTGCACGCCATGCACCCTGGAGGGGTGCCAGAACCGGACTTTCAAACAGCCCTGAACACCTTGCGCGCCGGCGCGCCAGGCCGGCCGCGGCGGCCTTCCTCACGGCCTATCGCACCGCTTCGGACTGGCGCGGCGGTGCTGCGATGGGGCGGCCGGGGGGCCGCCCGGCCGCCATAGCGGCGGAGGCTTGCGCGGGGTTGCATGCCGCTGTACACTGTGTTTGGACGGCCGTAGTGCGGGAGCATAGCGGTGCTGTGGTGCACGTGAGGTTCCGGGTGTTCGCAGAGCAAGCACGGGGATGACACGATGAAAAGACGCCGGGGTTGCTTTACGCTGATCGAGCTTCTGGTGGTTATCGCCATCATCGCGATCCTTGCCGGCCTGCTCCTGCCGGCGCTGGCCAAGTCGCGTGACAAGGCCCGCGGCATCGCCTGCCTGTCGAATCTCAAGCAGCTCGGCACCGCCGGCCTGATGTACTCAAACGAGAACCGCGAGTACAGCCCCTGCTACGAAATCGCGGGCACGAAGTGGTACGACCTCTGGAAGAAGTACTACCTCGACGACCGGGTGGTCGACTGCCCGAACCTGAATCAGACTAACCCGATACTGCCCAAGTACCCGAAAGGCAAGTTCCCCAAGGGCTCCTGCGAGTACGGCCTCAACTACCAGGGCTGGACCACCGGGACGTCAGATTGGGACAAGTACGGCGCTTTCGGCTACAAATTTCCGGGCGACCGGCGCGGCGGTCCGATCACGATGAGCGACCTGGCCAACCCGGCCGACATGATCTGGGTCGGTGACTCGCGCACCGAAGAGGGCTCCGAGGACCACTTCCAGGTCATCGGGCCGCCCTCGAAGAGCGGCTCGGAAAGCGCCTCTCCGACGGCCTATGTGCCCACGCTTCACAGCGACGGCTGCACCATCCTCTTTGCCGACGGCCACAGTCAGCTCCAGCGCCGCGACCGCCTGGTCAGCGAGGACATGTACGAGAACTGGACCAGGGACGACGACTGATCTGAGGCAGGCCGCGCGAGCCCCGGTCGCCGGCCCGCGGCGCCCGGGACATGCCGAGCCGACGCTCGGCGCTCCCAGGAGAGCGGCTGGGGACAGCCGCCTCTACAGCCAAATCCGCGGCGCTACACGCAGGTCCACGGCGCCGTCCGTGGACCTCCCGGGCGCCGCCCGTGGACCACCCGGGCGCCGTCCACGGCGCCCGGGGGCGGAGCGGCTGGAGACAGCCGCCGCTACAGCCAAATCCGCGGCGCCGGGCGCCGCATATGGCATGGCGAAACATCGCCTGCGGCGCCCACCTGCGGCCCGCCGGTCCGGCGCCCTGAAAGGGCATCATTCGTCAGCCCAGGGCAACGCCCTGGGAAACCGTGCATGACGCATCGCAGGCTGAAAGTCTGCGACAAGCACCGTGTGCGCCACAGTCCGACGTTTCCTACGGGCAAGGCCTGCGGCGCGCTCGGCGCCAGCCGGAGGTGGCATGCGCATCCTTGCGGATGTCCCCGGCGCCCGAGCGCCGCATAGGGCATCGCGGACGATCCCTCGGGACACCCTCTCGCCTTCCCCACCTCTGCGGTCTCTGCGTCCTCTGCGGTGACATCCCCGACGCGGGAGTCGAGCTTCCACGCGGTCTTTCCTACGAGCCGCGACGCACGTTCAGGGCGCCGGCGGAGGCGGCCGAGCCGCCAGGTCGCGGGCGCGTCGGACGAGGTCCACGAAGTCGAGGCGCTCGGCCGCGGGGGGGCTCCCCAAGGCGGTGGCCGCCATGTCGAGGACGGCCTGGGTGTCGTCCTCCCATCGGGGCGTCGGGCCCTGGCTCAGGAGCATGGCGAAGCGCGCCACGGCGCCGGTGAAGCGCAGGTCAGCGCTGGCCTCGGGCCAGGGCCGGACAGCGTCGGGCACGGTCACGGCCAGAAGGCGCACCGTCGCATCCTCGGGGGTCGACCACTGCAACGTCAGGGTCAGCCACTCGGCGGCGCCATCGGCCGCGGCGACGCGTCGGGTCTGCTCACGTCGGGCCGCCAAGGCCGTGGTCAGGTCGCCATCGGCGTCCACCGGGACCACCTCGAACAGGACGACACGGCTGGCGCCGTAAGGGAGGTCGCCGAGGTCGAGGTGCTGACGGCGCTGCGCGTCCATGGGTGCGGCCGCGTCGTCGCCGATGCGGCGCCAGGCCTGGAGGCGCTCGGGGAGGACCTCGAGGGTCAGGCTAGCCGCGCGGGCGGCGACGGCCGGACCGGCCCCGGCCGTGCCGGCCCGGGCTGTGGGCAGCGTCGACGACGGCTCACGGGCACGGACCGCCAGACGCAGGAGACGATGGCGCGGCTGCCATGGACACGTGGCCACCTCGGCATGGACCGCCAGCGCGGCTTCACCCTGCGGCGGCGGGTCGTCATAGCGGAAGGCATTCACCAGGGCCTCGACGCGCGCGCGCTCCGGCGCCGGCAGGCGGCCCTGGCGAATGGCCTCGCGAATCCCGTCGAGGCCCTCCCCGGAAGAACGCGCGACGGCCTTGCTCAGAGGGGCGGCACGCTCTGGCCCCGGGCGCGCCTCGAGGCGCTGCGGGGCGGCGTCGAAATCCATGGCCTGGGTGACCGAGCGGCGGCTCCGTGTCGCGGCGACGGCCTCGTCTGCGGCGATGGCGACCGCGCCGTCGGCCTCGGTCGGCGCCGGCGCCGCCACGGCGGCCTTCGCGTTGTCGGCCTGGAGGGCGACCTTGTCGAGTGCCTCCAGGCGGTCCCTGCCGAGGGTCTCGGGCTGTCTGACGGACTCTGCCAGCATCCTCTCCGGGTCCTGTCGCGAGCGCATCAGGGCGACGATCGAGAGAACGGCCAGCAGGCTCGCGGCCAGCCCGAGGGGCTGCCGCCACAGGCGCCACCCGGCCCCGGCCAGGCGCCCGGGGCCGCGGCGGGCACTGGCGCGGATGGCCTCGCGCTGGACGGCCGTCAACGAGGCATCGGAACCGTCGGCAAGGACCGCGCGGACTTCCCCGGCCAAGGCGCGCAGGGCCTCGACCTCGGCCCGGGCCGCGGGGTCGTCGGCGAGGGCCGCCTCGACCGCGGCAGCGGCGTCGGCGTCGAGTTCGCCGAGGGCATAGGCTGTCAGGCGTGCGTCGTCTCGGTCAATCATGACGGTCTGCCCTCCGGGGAAGGCGCTTCCAGCTCGCGGAGGCGTCGGCGCAGGGTCTGCAGGCTGGTGTGCAGGAGGAACCCGACGTTGGACACCGAGAGTGCCATGATGCTGCTGATTTCCTTGTAGCTCAGGTCCTCCTGGAACTTGAGCCGGATGAGCTCCTGCTGGCGTTCCGGGAGGTCAGCCAGGAGCCGCGCCAGGGCCGCCTGGCGGTCGCCGTGGTCGGCCTGGCCTGCCGGGTCCGCGCCGCCGGACGGCCGCGTGGCGAGGTCGGTGTCACTGAGGGGGTCCATGCGTGCCTCCTTGCGCAGGAGTTCGATGGCGCGGTTCCGACAGACGGTGTACAGCCACTGCGCCAGGTGGCCCTCGACGCGCTGGCGCGGCTGCCGACAGAGCCGCAGGAAGGTGTCCTGGACCGCATCGCGGGCGCGCTCGACGTCACCGCGGCACCAGCGCAGGGCGTAGCGCAGCAGGGGCTTCTCGTACGTCTCCAACGCGCCTTCGACCCAGAGCGCGTGGTCGGTCTCGGGCATAGGGCCGTCTCCTGGTCGGCGGCTCAACGCCGGGGGCCGACCCATCCAGTCGTGTGCCGGCTGCCCCGCGGCTTCACTCATGCATGACGGACGAACTCGGCGTTCCTTAGCCTGGCCTATTCACGCGCCGCACGACGGCCCGTGAACAGGCCACCCTTCGGGCTTCGACGCGAGGCACGTGCGGCCTCTTGCTCAGGGCTAACCTTGAGCAAGCGGCGCACCGCGACGCGCGTCGAAACTTGCGCCGCAACGAGGTGCGGC
>JAAYZO010000429.1 GCA_012514865.1 Lentisphaerota bacterium
CCTGACACGCCCCGGCCGCACGCAGGCGCAGGCCTGCCTGCAGTTCCCGCTGGCCTTCCCCGGCGTCTCGACCGTGATCGCCGGCTCGAAGAGCCTCGAGCACATGCGCGAGAACGCCGCCGCCTCGTCAGCACCTGCCCTGACCCCCGCCGAACTCGCCGGCATCGACCGCGCCCTCGGGCGAATCACGGCGACGCCGTGATTCGCCCCTGTAGCGGTGAGCAGCGGGCCGGCAGGCCCGGACGGGCATCCACCGCAGAGGACTCAGAGGAACGCTGAGGATGGAGGTCAGCAGGATAGCGGGGCTGTGGTCGATGCGGCCATGAACGCCCCTCTGCGTCCCTCTGCGTCCTCCGCGGTTGAACAACGATCCTCTGCCGCGTGGGCGGCGCTGGAGCGGGGCATTCGCCGGCCCTTCGGGGTCAGTCCTGACCCCAAGGCTCCGGCACTTGGCGATCAGCGCGGTCGCTTCAGCCGGGGGATCTCGTCCGGCTTGACCAGAAGGCGGATCGAACGGGGCTGACCCGGCTGGATGATGACCTTCTTCCCGCGTATCGCCGCATTCAGGCCGTCCACCTCGAAGGCGACATGCGGCACGCGTTTGACCAGGTCAGGGAGCGGACAGTCCTCATCGAACCGCATCCACTGTATGCCATAGGGCGTTGCCGTGTCGTCGGACACCGCCATCTTGAGATGCGGCAGATAGGTGCCCCCGGCAACGTCGGCCGCGGTCGGGATGCCAAGATGGTGGTATCGGTATGAAGTAGCCATGATGCACTCCGCCCAGCCCAAAGTTACGCACTCCGATGTGTACGTTCTTGCGCCGCAACGCCGGCGTCTTCCAGTAACTACATTCTCGCTTCGGCCCGATCAGCTTCCGGGAGCGCCGTGGAGAGGGTCTCGATCCTTTGGCAGTCCCTATACTAATCGTCGCGCTATAGTCTGGACGGTTGCGGATGTGACCCGCCGGGTGAGACGGTCCAGACAACTCCGAGACGATTAGTATCTGCACCCAGCCTGCAGTTCATCTGTGCGCGCCCTCGGCCTCTGGGGTCGGTGCCTGGGTTCAGACGCTGCCGGCGTGCAGACCGAGCCGTTCTGCGGCTTCCGCGACCGGAAGTCCGTCGGGATCCTTGATCTCGATTCCGACGTCCGGGGCCACCGCCGTCAGTCGAGCCCCGCGCTCCGGCGAGTAGGAGCCCTTTCCAAGAGTCTTGGAGACCCGCAGAATCCGGACAGTCGGCAAGGTCTCCTGCACCCTGCAGGGCTGTTTGAAAGTCCGGTTCTGGCACCCCTTCAGGGTGCGTGGTGTGTGGGTTCGCGGTTCCGGGGGTCGTGCTGTCGCGCGACCCCCGGCTACGATCTGGCACCCCTTCAGGGTGACCTGGTGAGCGCTGACGCGATCTTCGATCAGCCCTGTGCACCCTGTCGTTGCCCGCGTCGCACGCCAGCGGTATGATGACATCCGCGTCCTGGAACCGACTTCGGACCTCCGCCTGGCGAACTGTGATGGTCGGCATAGGGATCTCCTGTCTGGCAGGACGTTCTCATCGCTGCTGTCCCGCATGCCTTGCAGCCAAGGCCTGGTTCCAGACGCCCAACTCAGCGCCGGATGGCGACGCGGGCCGTAGCCGGGAGGTCGGCGATGACCACCTCGGCGCGGGCCGGGTCGTGTGACCACGCCGTCGACGGCAGCTCCTGGCCATTGACGGTCACCGTCCTCGGCAGGGCCGCTAGGTCGGCCACGCGCAGGGACCACCGCCGCGTCGGCGTCATGCCCGCGAAGGCGCCCTGTCGGTCGCCGATGGCGATGGTGACCCCCTCGGTGGTCGTGGTCACGGTGATCAGCGTGGTGGCGAAGGCGCCGTCGCGACAGGCCAGGGTGGTGCCGTCGTCTTCGTAGAAGCTGAACGCCGACGGCTGCGGCCCGGGGAAGACCCGCAGCTCGATCTCGTCCAGCGGCCGCTCGCCGCGGTACTGCATGACCGGCCCCATCGGCACGATGGCGCCCTCGCGCAGGAAGAGCCCGCCGCCGCAATGACGCGGCCAGTCGATGGCGTGGCGGCCCGGGCCGGACACCACCGCGCCGGTCCAGAAGTCCACCCAGCGGCCGGTCGGGAAGATCGCCTCGTGGTCGAAGGCGCAGACCATGAGGTCGCGGCCGAGGAGGTACTGCGTCAGGATCTCGCGGCTGGCGCGCTCGGCGGGGAATTCCAGGGTCAGGGGCGCGATCAGCGGGAAGCCGGTACGGGTGGCCTGCCAGGCCCAGGCGTAGAGGTAGGGTATCAGTTGGGCGCGCAGGCGGGCGTAGAAGCGATGCGACTCGAGGAGGTCCTGGCCCTGCACCCACGGCATGCGGAAGTAGTTCCAACTGTTGATCTGCGCCCAGGGCAGGAGGTAGCCGACGTGGAGGGCCTCCTTCTGAGTGACCTCCATGTCATTGGTGCACCAGCTATGCCCGACCAGGGCGGTGTTGAGCATAGCGCCGAGGGTCTTGCGACCGCCGCCGGTATCGCCGGTCCAGGTCCCGGCCCAGGCCTGGAAGCCGATCCAGCCGCAGGGCGTGAAGGCGATGCCGCGCCGGCCGGTGTGCGCCTCGTAGCCCTCGACCATCTGGCGGGCGTAGAGGAGCGGGTAGAGGTTATGCATGTCGCCGTCGGTCATGCCATTGCCCCAGAGGCGGTCGGGGTGGTCGAGGACCTGGTAGGCGCCGTCCATCTTGAAGAACTCGGCGCCCTGGTCGACGAAGCGCCGGAGGTGCTGGAACCACGGCTCCTCGGGTCGGGTGAGGGTATCGGCGCGGCGCGGCGCGCTGAAGTGCTCGTCGTGTTCGGCGTCGGGCTGGAAGAAGGCGGCGGTGCGGGCCTGCTCGTCGCTCGGCGTGGGCTGGCCGATGCGGCGTTCAGCCTCGTACGAGAGGTCGTAGTCGCAGCAGAGCCAGAGCTCGAGGTGGAAGCCCATACGGCGCAAAGCGTTGGTGAAGTTGTGCGGGCCGTTCAGGCAGTACGGCGGTATCGGGAAGCGCTCGCGGCTCCAGTCCTTCTTGAGCGAGCCGTCGTAAGTCGTCTGCATCCAGCCGGGCTCGAGGCCGATGACGTCGCAGGGAATGCCCTCGCGGCGGAAGTTCACGGCGTCGTTGACGGCCTCGTAGTCGTTGGCCTGGGTCCGGCAGATGTACCAGAGTCCGAAGGACCACTCCGGCGGCAGTTTCGGCCGGCCGGTGAGGCGCGTGTAGAGGTCGAGCAGGTCGCGGAAGCTGTCCGCTATCAGGACGTGGAAGTCGATGGCACGGCGGCCGTCGCGCCAGCTCAGGGCGGCGGGGTCGCGACGGGCCAGGTCGAAGACGACGCGGCGCGTCGTGTTGACCACGATGCCATAGCCGGCGGTGCTCATGAAGAAGGGCACCGGGATGTAGGAGGTGACATTGCGGACGTGGCAGTCGGCCACGTGCCCGCGGTGGTAGAGCCGGTCGCGTGTCTGGTCGCCGAAGCCGACCCAGTCCTCGTCGGGCTGCGCGCCCAGGACGACCTCGGCGCCGGCGTCGCCGACCGTGCCGCTCTGGAGGCGCACCCGCGGCCGGCCCTTGGCGTCGCGGATCTCGAGGAGATCGGCGCCGTCACCCCAGCTCACCGCCATCGCCGCTGTCGCGGCCTGGCCGGCGCCGTCGCCGCCGCTGAGGCTGAGCGCCGGGCCATCGCCGCTCGGCGGCAGGATGAAGCCATAGCGGTCCAGGCCGGTGTCGGTGAACTCCCCGGCCGGGTCGAGGCGGACGCGCACGACGCGCTCGTCGAGGAAGTCGAGGCGAAGGACTCCGGCGCTGGTCAGGCGGCGTTCGATGCACGGCATGGCACTCTCCTCGCGCTCCGGCCCGACCGGCCACCAGGCCCCGGACCGTGGTCACGAAGATAGCCGCCGCGCGGACCCCCGGCAAGGACCGCTCCGAAGCCCCAGGGCTGTTGCAGGGCTGGGTTCTGGCACCCCTCCAGGGTGCGTGGTGCCTGGATCCACGGTCCCGGGGGTCGTGCTCTC
>JAAYZO010000430.1 GCA_012514865.1 Lentisphaerota bacterium
CGGCCGGCGGCGCCGCGACGGCGCTATAGTGTGGAGCGCGGGCGGCGCACGGCGCGTGCGGCCGTCGGCGGGGTGTCCGGTCATGGCCTTCACGGCGGCAGATCTGGCGGCAATCGACGCGGGGCTGACCGGCCCCGAGGCAGCGGCGTACCTCCGTCAGTGGGAGGCGCGCTACCCGGAGATCTTCACGGCGGAGCAGGCCCGGGCCCACCGCGCCGCCCTGACGGCCCTGACCGCTGCGGCGCCGGTGACCCTGAGCGTGCAGGCCGAGGCGGATGGCACCGTCGCCTGCACCGTCATCGCCTTCGACTACCCGGCCCTCTTCTCCCTGATCACCGGGCTGCTCGGCGCGGCCGGCTTCGACATCCTGGCCGGCGAGGTCTTCACCTCCCTGCCGCCGGCCGAGGCACGCCCGCGGCGCGCCCCGCGCCCGGCCTGGCCGGCACGACCCGAGCCGCGCCGGCGGACCATCATCGACCACTTCCGGGGACGCTGTGCCGGTGTGGACGCCGGCGGCCCCTGGGGCGCCGACCTTCTCGGCCGCCTGCGCCAGGTGGTCGACCTCCTCGAGCGCGGCGGCGCCGAGGGCGCCCTGCGCGCCCGGCACCTGGTCTACGCCGAGGTCGCCCGGCGCATGGCGGCGCTGCAGGCGCGCGGCGAGGCGGTGCTCTACCCGGTCGAGATCGAGGTCGACACCAGCGGCACCTTCACGCGACTCCTGGTGCGCTCGCAGGATACGCCCTTCTTCCTCTACTCGCTGACGAACGCCCTGGCGCTGCGGGGCATCACCATCGAGCGGGTGAGCATCAGCACCTCGCCGCACGGCGAGGTCTCGGACTGCATCGACATCCGCGCCGCCGGCGGCGGCCGCATCGACGACCGCCGCCGCCTCGACGAGCTGCGCTTCTCGATCGCCCTGACCAAGCAGTTCACCTACTGCCTCGGCACGGCACCCGACCCCTATGCAGCCCTGACCCGCTTCGAGCGCCTCGCCAATGACCTGGTCGACACGCCCGAGCGCGGGCGCTGGCTGGACCGCTTCAGCCAGCCCGGCGCCCTCCAAGACCTGGCCCGCATCCTCGGCGCCAGCGATTTCCTCTGGGAGGACTTCCTGCGCACCCAGTACGAGACCCTCCTGCCCCTCCTGCAACGCGACGGCGGCGGCCTGCCGGACACATCGCCGGCGGCCCTGCGGGCGCGCCTGGCACAGGCCCTCGCCGGCGCCACCGACCTGGCCGCACAGCGCGCTGCCCTGAATGCCTGGAAGGACCTCGAGATGGTCTCTATCGACGTCCATCATATCCTGCGTGCCGAGGTCGACGTCCGGCGCCTGGCCGAGCCCCTGACGCGTCTGGCCGAGGTGGTGATCGAGGCGGCCCTGGGGCTGGCCTCGGCGCATCTGGCCGCGCGCCATGGGACGCCGCGCACGGTCGGCGGCCTGCCGACCTCGCTGGCGGTCTGCGGCCTGGGCAAACTCGGCGGGGTCGCCCTCGGCTACGCCTCCGACATCGAGCTGCTCTTCGTCTACGCCGACCACGGCCGCAGCGACGGCCCCGAGCCCCTCGGCAATGCCGAGTACTTCGAACGGCTGGTCCAGGAGACCATCGCCAGCGTCTCGGCCAAACGCGAGGGCGTCTTCCAGATCGACCTGCGCCTGCGGCCCTACGGCAAGGCCGGCCCCCTGGCCTGCAGCCTGGACCACTTCTGCCGCTACTACGGCCCCGGCGGGCCGGCCCTGAGCTACGAACGGCTCGCCCTGGTGCGCCTGCGCGCCCTCGCCGGCGATCCGGACCTCGGAGCCCGCCTGGAACGCCTGCGCGACCAGTTCCTCTACGAGAGCAGCACCATCGCCATGGCAGACCTCCATGACCTGCGCCGACGACAGGTCGCCGAGAAGGTCGCCACCGGGCAGCTCAACGCCAAGTTCAGCCCGGGCGCCCTGGTCGATGTCGAGTACTGCGTCCAGATGCTCCAGGTCCAGCATGGCGGCCGCCATCCGGCCGTGCGCACGCCGCGCATCCACGAGGCCATCGCGGCCCTCGCCGGCATCGGCATCCTCGCCAGCGGCGAGAGCCAGCGCCTCACCCAGGCGTACGACTTCCTGCGGCGGCTCATCAATGCCCTGCGCCTGCTGCGCGGCAACGCCCTCGACCTCTGCCTGCCCGACCCGGCCAGCCTGGAGTACCGCCACCTGGCCCGCCGCATGGGCTACCAGCCCCGGCAGGAACTCGATGTCGACCGCCAGCTCTACGCCGACTTCGCCACCGCCACCGCGGTGGTGCGCCGTTTCGTCCAGCAGCACGTCGCCGGTCCGGTCGTGGCGGCCAGCGGTCAGGGCAATGTCGTCGACCTCCTCCTGCACGACGACCCGCCGGCCGAGCCGGTCGCCCGCATCCTCGGCGCGATGGGCCTGCGCGACCCCCGGCGGGCCCTGGTGAACCTCCGCCTCCTGGCCGACCGGCCGGGCTGCAGCGAGGACTTCCTGCGGCTGGCCGTGCTGGCGGGCGACGTCCTCTCGCTGAGCGCCGACCCGGACATGGCCCTGAACAACTGGCAGCGCTTCGTCGAACTCCTGCCCGACCCGGCGCGGCACTACGCCGAGATGCTCCTGCAGCCGCGGCGGCTCGAGGTCCTCCTCGGTGTCATGGCCACCAGCCAGTTCCTGGCCGACACCCTGGTGCGCCATCCCGAGTGGATGACCTGGTGCACCGACCCGGAGGTCCTCAACCGCGCCTGGGATGTCGCCGCCCTACGCCAGGACCTCCAGGGCCTCCTGGGGGCGGCCGAGTGCGCCCCGCTGGCCCGCCTCAATGCCCTGCGCTGCTTCCGGCGCCGGCAGATCCTGCGTATCGGCATCCGCGACCTCTTCCTGAAGCTGCCCGTGCGCCACGTCGCCGCCGAACTGGCAGACCTCGCCGAGACCATCCTCGACCAGGCCTGCCACGACGCCTACGCCCGGCTCGCGGCCCAGGAGCCGGCGCCGCCGCCGGAGGACAGCCTCTGCCTCCTCGCCTTCGGCAAGTGCGGCGGGCGCGAGCTGAACTACAGCAGCGACATCGACCTCGTCGGGATCTACCGTGAACGCCCGGAGGCGCCCGGCTCTTCCGGCGACCAGGCCTTCCACGGCCGCGTCCTGGAGGCCCTCCGCGCCGACCTCATGGGCCACACCGACGAGGGCTTCGTCTACCGCCTCGACTTCCGCCTGAGGCCCTACGGCCGGGCCGGCACCCTGGC
>JAAYZO010000431.1 GCA_012514865.1 Lentisphaerota bacterium
CGGCTGGGGACAGCCGCTTTCACGGCCGAGACGGCCGTGCCACTTTCTCTGCAGGCCGGGAACGTGGCCCGGGCGTCCCGCCCGGGTCTTCGGGCGCCCCGGAGAGCGCCACTCGGCTCGTGGCGCCACCCACGACTGCCGGACGCCCGAGGCCCGAGGCCCGACCCCCGGTCGGCGACTCCGGACTCCGGACCTGCCTGCGACTTCCTCCGCCTTCGACTCCTCCCCCACCGACGTACCGTCTACTGACGCACCGACGCACAAGTCAGAGTTCAGAGTTCAGAGTCCGGAGTCCGGAGTCCGGAGTCGGCAGTCCCGTAGTCCCGTGGTCCCGTAGTCCTGTGGTCCTTCTCCCCTCCTCTCTTCCGTTCGTGTCTTTCGTGCCATTCGTGGTTAACTCCCCCTCCTCTCCCTCTCCTCTCCCCCTCTGCGTACCTCCGCGCCCTCTGCGGTAGAATTCCCCTCCCATCTGTGTCCATCGGTGTTCATCCGTGGTTCTCTTTCCCCTCCCTCTCCCATTCGCCCAGTCCGCCCCATTCGCGGTTGAGTCCTCTTCCCCGCCGCGGCTACTACAGGCGGAGCGCGGCGCCGTCGGCGGGCCAGGGGCACGCCTCGACGACGGCGGCGTTGGAGGACTGCCCATCGAGGAGGCGCCCGGCCAGCTCGCCCAGGCGGCGGCCATCGCCGGTGGTGACCAGGCGCAGCGTCGGCGACGGCCCGGCGGCGGGGGCACTCAGGCCGCCGGCGGCGAGGAGGCGGCCGACCTGGCGGGCCACGGCGGGAGCCGGGTCGACCAGGGTGATGGCGGGGCCGGTGACGCGCTGGATGGTCTCACGGATCAGCGGGAAGTGCGTGCAGCCGAGCACCAGGGTGTCGACGCCCTGCGCCCGCAGGGGCTCCAGGCAGCCCCGCAGGAGCTCGGCGGTCTCGATCGAGTCGCCGAGGCCGGCCTCGATGCGTTCGACCAGCCCCGGGCAGGGGCAGTCGATGACCGTGTAGCCGTGGGCGTGCTCGCGCACCAGGCTGGCGTAGCGGCCGCTGCGGAAGGTCCCCGCGGTGGCCAGGACCCCGATGCGGCCGCTGCGTGTGGCCGCGATGGCCGGCTTGATGGCTGGGTCCATGCCGACGAACGGCACGCCCGGGAAGCGCCGGCGGAGGTCGCCGAGGGCGGCCACCGAAGCGGTGTGGCAGGCGACGACGACGATCTTGGCGCCGGCGGCGAGGAGGCCGCGGGTGATCGCCTCGGCGAAGCCGGCGACCTCGCCGGCGGGCCGCGGCGCGTAGGGCACGTGGCCCTGGTCGGCGAGGTAGAGCACGGACTCGGCGGGCAGGAGCCGCCGGATCTCGCGCAGGACCGACAGCCCGCCGAGGCCCGAGTCGAAGACGCCGATCGGGCCCGCGGCGGCGGGTGCCGCGGTGCTGGCAGCGGTAGGCCTTTCAGCGTGATCGGTCATGGCATAGCGCCACTCGGCTCGCGGCGCCCACTCCCGGAAGCGACCGCAGGCCAGCCTCCAGAGGACGCCCGACGCCCGAGGCCCGACGCCCGGTGTGGGACTCCGGACTCCGGACCGGCCTGCGACTCCGGACTCCGGACTCCGGACCGGCCTGCGACTCCTCCCCCACAGACGCACCGTCTACCGACGCACAGGCGCACGGGCGTACTCGCCCTCTTCCTCCGGACCTGCCTTCGACTCGTCCGTCAGAGGTAGCCCTCGGCCTTGAGCAGCTCGGCGGTCAGGACAGCGCCGCCGGCGGCGCCGCGGACGGTGTTGTGGCTGAGGGCGATGAAGCGGTAGTCGTAGAGGTTATCTTCGC
>JAAYZO010000432.1 GCA_012514865.1 Lentisphaerota bacterium
GACATAGCCGCAGCCGTAGCGCACCTGAGGCTTACAGGCGTCCGGCGCGGCCATGGGGAGGAGCCGCAGCGGGGCGCCGTCGAGGTTGATGTCGACGCGCAGGGCCGAGATGGCCCCGGGGCCGCTGCCGGGCGTGGTCACGCGGTCCGCGGCCGGCCCGCCGGTCAGGCGCAGGACGCCATGCGGGTCGGCCTGGAGCTGGATCAGGCCGGTGCCGAGGACATGCGGCCAGGACGGGCTGGGGCCTGGCGGCAGCCGCGTCAGGTCCCAGGCGTAGACCGGGAGGCCGTCGTCGTCGCGTTCCCAGAGGCCGGTCGCATCGGTGCCATATCGTGATGCCCCGCGGCTGGTCATACTCGGTCCTCCGACTCGGACGATCCCCGCGCCATGCTACACCATGATAGCGCGGCGGCGCGGTGCTGTCCACGCATATCGCGCCATCCCGGCGAGCCGGGATGGCGCGATATGCGTGTGTCGCGAGGCCTTTTCGGGGAGCCACTTCGGCACTACCTTACGGCCCTGCCCTGGCCGTCGGCGGCGTAGCGTTGCCAGGCGCTCCGGCGGCAGGCGAGAGTGAACCCGGCCGGCAACGACGACTCCCCGACACGGCGCCGTGCCATGACAAGAGTGACAGCGTGCGTTACAAAGCCTTCCTGACAGTGGCCCTCTGCGCCCTCGGGGCCGCCTGGGCCGCGCCGGCCGAGGACACGACCATGACGACGGCCAACGAGACGCCGGCGCCGGCACTGCGTCCGGGCGGCAGCAACCGCGAGGCCTTCAGCGTCGACCGGACGACGACCCTGGCCGAGGTGCTGCGCGAGGTCGATGGCCTGGTGCGCCGCACCGGCCATAAGTACACCTGGGACGACTACCTCGCCCTCCTGGACGAGCTGCAGAAGTCGGAGCGCTACGTCGTCTGCCCGGGCCGGGAGTTCCTGGCGACCACGGCGCCCGACAAGGTGGTCGTCTACATGCGTCACGACATCGACGTCGACCCGGCGACGGCCCTGCGCATGGCCGGCTTCGAGACCGGGGCGCGGGTCTCGCTGCTGACGCACCCGATCCACTGGGGCGAGCCGCTGACCGCGCCCGGTGCCGTGCCGGCTGAGGCGCCTCCGGCGGCCGCGGCAGGAGCCGCCGCGGGGCACTGAAGCGTCTCCCCGCGCGCGAAGCCCGACGCGATGATCTGCATGAACCGACAGCAAGCCTAGGAGATCGACGACGATGGTGGAGTTCCTGACGACGTGGGTGGCCGCACAGCCCCCGGGGCGCCTGGTCGAGTACGGCGTCATCGCGGCCTACCTGGTGGTGCTGGTCGCGGTGGCGTTCGTCTTCAAGCGCTTCAACGAGAACATCAGCGACTACTTCCGCAATGGCTGCAAGGCCACCTGGTGGCTGGTCGGCATGAGCTGCTTCATGGCCTCGTTCAGCGCCTGGACCTTCACCGGCGCCGCCGGCGTCGCCTACGAGAACGGCTGGTCGATCCTGGTGATCTTCATCGGTAATACCCTCGCCCTGCTGCTCAACGCCGCCTTCCTGGCGCCGTGGTTCCGGCAGCTCCGGGCGATCTCCGGTCCGGATGTGATCAGCATGCGTTTCGGGGTATCGACCCAGCAGTTCTACGCCTGGCTGACCTTCCTGACCTACTTCATCGGCGCGGCGCTGCAGCTCTACGCCCTGGCGGCGTTCTGTTCGGCGGTCTTCGGCTACAGCGTCGGTGCGGTGATTGTCTTTGTCGGCTGTGTGGTGCTGTTCTACTCGCTGCTGGGTGGCTCCTGGGCGGTGATGGCGACCGACTTCATCCAGAGCCTGATTCTGATTCCGATGACGGTGGTGGTGGCCTGGTACTGCCTGCGGCAGTTTGACGGCGGGGCGATGGGCTTCCTGCGGGCCATCCAGGAGCAGGGCCTCACCGAGGAATTCCGTTTTGTGAAGCCGTTCAACCCGCACGTCTTCATCGACTATAGCTGGGTCTGGATCATCGGCATGTGGCTGAATCAGTGCCTGGGGCAGAATGCCATCGGCGCGGCGCCGCGGTACTTCGCGGTAAAGGACGGCCGTGACGCCCGCAAGGCGGCCCTGATTGCGGCGATCTTCATGGGCTTCGGCAGCCTGGTCTGGTTCATACCGCCGATGACGGCGCGGCTGCTCTTCGCCGAGGCCGTCGAGGCCGCGGCCCTGTCGAACCCGGCCGATGCGGCCTACGCCATCGCCTCGATGCGGGTGCTGCCGCTGGGCATGACCGGCCTGATGGTCGTGGCCATGTTCGCCGCCACCATGAGCTCGATGGACACCGGCCTGAACCGCAACGCCGCGGTATTCACCAACGACATCTACCCGGCCCTGTGCCGGCTCTGCCGCGGCCGGCCCTGGGAAGGCCGCCGGCTGCTCTTCCTCGGCGAGCTATACACCCTGCTCCTGGGCGGCATCGTGATCTTCGTCGCCTACTACCTCTCGACCATCGAGAAGCTCAGCATCTTCGTGATCATGCAGATGATCGGGGCCATCCTCGGCTCGGTGCTGGTGGTGCCGATGTTCATGGGGCTGTTCTTCAAGCGCGCCCCGTGGTGGGCCGCCCTGGTGTCGATTGTCTGCGCCGCCATACCGTCCTTCCTAGGCTACCACAGCGGCAAGGACGACTGGGTCACGCGTCTGCTGCCCTTCCTGGCGGGCTACAACTGGCCGTGGTACCTGCGCGTCTTCCTGAATCTCGGCATTGGCGCTCTTGGCTACGTGGCCTGTATGCCCTTCTGGCGGACGGCCTCGCCGGCCTACCGGGCGCAGGTCGAGGCGTTCTTCGAGACCATGCATCGCCCGGTCGACTTCGCGAAGGAAGTCGGCGCGGGCAACGACCTCTCGCAGCTCAAGATCGTCGGCGCCTTCTGCGTGGTCATCGGCGCCGGCATCGCGTTGCTGCTCCTGTTGCCGAACCCGGCCTCGGGTCGCCTGGCGATCCTGGCGGTGGCCGGATCGGTGGTGGCCATCGGCGGCGGCATGATGTGGGCCGGCCGGCGCCGCACGCCGAAGACGGCCGCCGACAAGGGCGCCTGACAGATTTTCCGCCACTGGCCTTTACCTGCCAGTGACGGACGATCCGGTGAACTGGAGGCTTACGGCTCTGCCGCAGGCCTCCGGTTGATATCTGAAGAGGCTTTCCGCGGGCGGCGGCGCAGGCGCCATGGCGGATGGCCCATCCGCCCCATCAAGGCCGCTCGGAGCGGTACCGGCAACTCCCGGCGCGGCTCAGGGCCGCTCGGGGCGGTACCCGACCCAGGCCTTCAGCACCCGCCCGTAGGGCGGATAGCGCAGGTCCGGGTCGGGACGGCTGCCGCGCCGGAGGACGCTGCGCCAGTGCGTGAACGCCTCGAAGCCGGCCTGGCCGTGGCAGGAGCCCATGCCGCTCGCACCCAGGCCGCCGAACGGCAGACCGGGCACGGTCAGATGCACGACCACGTCGTTGACGCAGACACCCCCCGAGCGCGTCTGCGCGAGGACCTCGCGCTGGACCTGCGCCGACTCGGTGAAGAGGTACAGGGCCAGCGGCGGCGGCCGGGCGTTGACGCTGGCGACGGCCTCGGCCAGCGACGCCACGGGCAGCACCGGCAGGATCGGCCCGAAGATCTCCTCCTGCATGGGCGCACTCGCCGGCGCGACATCGCGCAGGATCGTCGGCGCGATGCGGCGGCGGCCCCGGTCGACGACACCGCCGCAGACGACGCGGCCGCCGTCCAGGAGCCCCATGAGGCGCTCCACATGAGCGTCGTTGATAATGCGGCTGTAGTCCGAACTCGCCAGCGGGTCCGGCCCGAAGAAGTCTCGGATGGCCTCGACACAGGCCGCCAGAAAGGCGTCCTCCAGGCGGCGATCGACGAGGACGTAGTCGGGCGCCACGCAGGTCTGACCGGCGTTGAGGAACTTGCCCCAGACGATGCGCCGGGCCGCCACCCGGACCCGGGCCGTCGCCTCGACGATGACCGGGCACTTGCCGCCGAGTTCGAGGGTCAGCGGGGTGAGGTTGGCCGCGGCAGCGGCCATGACCTTACGCCCGACCGCCGGGCTGCCGGTGCAGAAGATGCAATCGACCGGCAGTGCCGCCAGGGCCGCCGCGGTCTCGGCCGGCCCGGTGACAACGGCGACCGCCTCCGGATCGAGGTAGCGCGGCAGGAGCCGCTCGAGCAGTGCGGCCGTGGCGGCGGCGAGTTCGGAGGGCTTGACGATGACGCCGTTACCGGCGGCGAGGGCCGAGACCAGGGGCACCAGGGTCAGTTGCAGCGGGTAGTTCCACGGCGCGAGGATGAGAGCGACGCCGTAGGGCTCGGGGCGGACCTCGGCACAGCCCGGGCGCAGGTGCAGCGGCACCGCCACGCGCCGCGGGCGCGTCCAGATGCGCAGGTGCCGCCGCGCCTCGGCGATTTCCGTCAGAATGGGGCCGACCTCGGTCAGGTGGGCTTCGAACGACGACTTGCCGAGGTCCTCGTCGAGCGCCGCCGCGATGGCGGCGCGGTTCTCGCGCACGAGCTCCTCGAGCCCCTCGAGCTGACGGCGGCGCCAGGCGAGGTCGCGCGTGACGCCGCTGGCGACATGCAGGCGCAGCCGCGCCAGGGTGGCGCCGAGTGACGCCGCGTCAGCCATGGCTGTCGCCCCCCGTCCGCCCGGTCGCGGCGCGGATCATGTCGCCGGCGTGCAGGCCGCTGAGAGTCACCATCGGCATGCCGCCGCCGGGGTTGACCGTGCCGCCGACGAAGAAGAGGTTCGAGTACTCGGGGCTGCGTTTGGGCGCCTTGAAGGCGACGTTCTTCCAGAGGTCGCTGACGGTGCCGTAGATGGCGCCCCGGTCGGAGTAGTACATGCGGCGGATGTCCACGGGCGTCCAGACGTGCTCGACGACGATGTGGCGTCGGAGGTCGGTGAGGCCCATGCGCTCGAGCTTCTCCAGAACGCGGTCGCGCAGGGCCGCGTAGTCGGCGGCGCCGAGCGGGCGATCGTCGTCGATCCAGGGGATGTGCGGAAGGACCTTGATGACGTCACAGCCGGGCGGAGCGACGGCCGGATCGGTGCGCGACGGCGCCACGACATACAGCGTCGGGTCGGTCGGCAGCTCATGGCGGCGGAAGACGGTGTCGAAGTGCTCGGTCTGATGCGCCGAGTAGAAGAAGTTGTGGTGTGCCAGGAGGTCGTAGACGCGGTTGACGCCGAGGTGAATGACCAGCCCGGAGCAGGCCGGCTCGAAGCGGTCCAGCCGCCGCAGGGCCGCGGGCGGCGACCCCAGGAGACGCTCGCAGGCCGGGCGGACCTCCATATTGCAGACGACCCAGTCGGCGGCGTGGCGCGCCCCGCCCGCCACGACGCCGGTGACCCGCCCGGCCTCGCGGTCGATGCCGGTGACCTCGCAGTCGGTGTGAATGCCGACACCGAGTTCACGCAGCAGGCGTTCCAGGCCGCGCGCCAGGTGGTGCATGCCGCCATCGACATACCAGAGGCCGTAGCCGAACTGGATATGCGGCATGAGGTTCATGAAGCCGGGGGCGCGGACCGCCGACGAGCCGACGTACTTGATGAAGAAGTCGAAGATGTCGCGCAGGTAGGGATTGGGGAGCCGCCGGCAGACCGCGCGGTGCATGGTGTTGAAGAGGTCGAGCTTGAAGATCCGCCAGCCGTAGTGGCGGAGGAACTGCGGCAGGGTATCGAGGCCATGGCGGAAGTAGCCTTCGTCGACCAGGTCGTACTGCCGGCGGCTGTACTCGAGGAAGGCCTGGTACGGCCCGTCGAGGTCCGTGCCGGCCTTGGCCAGCTCGGCGCGCATGCGCTCCGGGTCCGGGTCGAGGTCGATGACGGTGCCATCCTCGAAGACGTTGCGCCAGTGGGGCAGGACCGGCCGCAGCGGCACGTAGTCGTCAAACCGCCGGCCGGCACGTTCGAAGAGCTGTCGGAAGATATGCGGGAGGGTCAGAATCGACGGCCCGAGGTCGAAGCCGAAGCCATCCTGTACCAGGCGGTTGAGTTTGCCGCCGAGGTGGCTGTTCTTCTCGAAGATCTCGACCTTGAAGCCGGCGGCGGCGAGGGTGACGGCGGCGGCCAGGCCGCCCAGGCCGGCGCCGATGACGGCCACGCGTTCGGGCACCACGGCACTGCCGACCTGCGATGGCTTCACGGCTCAGCCCTCCGCGTGTCCTGACGGTGTATCGAAATGGACGTCCTCGCGGCCCAGGCTCACCTCGACGACCTCGGTGGCGCCGCGTCGGCGCAGGGCCTCGACGAGGTCCTGGACCAGCGACTCGGGTGTCGAGGCGCCGGCGGTGACGCCGACGGTCTCGACCTCACGAAGGTCGAGAGAGGCCAGCTCTTCCGGTCGGCTGATGAGTTCGGCGCGGCCGCCGGCGGCGCGGGCGACCTCGACCAGGCGATTGGTGTTCGAGCTGTTGACCGCGCCGAGGACCAGGACCAGGTCGGCGCGGCCCGCCAGCTCGACGACGGCCTCCTGGCGGTTCTGCGTGGCGTAGCAGATATCGCTGCCGGCCGGCGTGCGCAGGGCGGGAAACCGGCGCCGCAGCACGGCCACGACCGCCGCGGTCTCGGTGACGCTGAGGGTCGTCTGAGTCACCGCCGCCACCGCGGCGGCATCCGGAACCGCAATCACCTCAGCTTCGGAGCGATTCTCGATGACACGGATGCTCTCCGGAGCCTCGCCGACAATACCGCGGACCTCGTCGTGACCGCGATGGCCGATGAGCAGGACCGTGCAGCCCTGCCTCACGAAACGTCGCACCTCGGCGTGGACCTTGGCCACGAAAGGGCAGGTCGCGTCGATGACCCTGAGGCCGCGCGCCGCGGCTGCGGCGGTGACGGCCGGAGCGACGCCATGGGCGCTGAAGACCACCGCAGCGCCCTCGGGCACGTCCTCGAGGCGGTCGACGAAGACGACGCCGCGCCGGGCCAGGTCATCGACGACGTAGCGGTTGTGCACCAGTTCGCGGTAGCAGTACAGCGGCCGGCCGTGCCGCGCCAGCGCCCGGTCGACCATCGACACAGCGCGCTCCACGCCCGCACAGAAGCCCCGTGGGTGCACCAGAATCACGCGGCGCAACGGCATGCCTTTCCCCTTGTTCTCAGGCCATCCTCGCGACCGGAACTCACCGTGGGCGGCAGCCCGGACGCTTGCGCGCGGGCAGGTTCACCGCGCCCCCGGCACGGCCTACTGCATCAGCAGCAGGCTCAGCGCCATCACGATCATACCGGCGACCAGGCCGAGGATGCTGTCGTGGCTGCGGCCGAAGGCGCGGCTCGTCGGCAGCAGCTCGTCCAGGCTGATGTAGACCATGATGCCCGCCAC
>JAAYZO010000433.1 GCA_012514865.1 Lentisphaerota bacterium
AGAGGTTATCGAAGCGCACCCGTGCGGTAGCCGGGTTGACATAGCCGCCGCCGTGGTGGTTCGTCGCCCATGTCGCCAGTTCGCTGACCGTGATCCGCACGCGCGAATCGGGGTTTGGGAAGAGCTTCTCGGTGATCATCGCGCCGAGGTCGATCTCGATGTGATGCCAGGCGCCATCCTGGCGGGCCGGGGCGGTGCTGCCGAGCAGCGAGTCGTAGAAGTAGGTGCCCGGGATGTTGCGGCCGGTCCAGCCGACCGCGGCCATCGCCTCGTTCACCAGCATGGTCAGGTTCAGGGCGCAGCCGGGCTGTTCGAAGCGGTAGTCGAAGCTGAGCACCGGCCAGCGCAGGGGATCCCACGCCGAGCGGTGCAGGTAGGCCGAGAAGAAGCTGCCGTCCTCGAGGTTCTGGACCACCAGGGAGCCCTCGCTGGCGGCGCCGTCGCCCTCGCCCCGCAGGACCCAGGCGCCGCGGCGTACGGCGGTGTCGCCGAAGCGCGCGTCGGGGTCCTCGGGAGACTGGGACCACTCGAAGTCCTCGAAGCAGAGGCGGTCCGAGGGTATGTAGACGATGGTCGGTGCCTTAGGCAGGCCGGTGGGCGTCGGTGCCGCGGGCGGTCCGGCCAGTGCCGGCCCGGGCGGCGCCACGACCACCGGGAGATGCAGCGGCGGGGTCCAGGAGCCATCCGGGCGCCGGCCGCGCAGGTGCAGCCAGGCGGCCGCGGCGGGCGGGGTCAGGCTGAGGCTGCTCCCCTGCCCCGTGGGCGTGGTGCCGGGGTCGGTGCCGGGTTCCGCGTCGAGGCTGTGGCTGAAGGCGACCGGCGCGGTGCCGTCGCTGAGCGCCAGGCTCACGAGAGTCGGTGCGGCGGGGTCCAGTGCCGGCACTCGGCAGACGTTATCGACCCAGCAGGCGGTGCGCTGCCAGCTCGACATGCGGTTGGTGTCGGCCAGGGCCAGCGCCTCGATTCGGCCGGGGCCCTGCCCCAGGCGCCGGCGCAGGAGGCCCTGGAGGTCGACCTCGGCGGTGTGCCACTGGCCGTCGGCCTTCGCACCGGCGATGCTCCCGAGCACCGGCCAGGTCGCGTCGACGCCGGTGAAACGCACCTCGAACCAGCGGCCGTCGGCCTTGACCAGGAGGTTCAGCTCGGTGCCCGGTCCCAGGCGGTAGTCGAAACGCAGGCGTGGGAAGGCCTGCAGTGAGAACGCCTCGCGGGTGATCCATGCCCCCGCCGGCCCGCCGACCACCTGGTTAAGCAGTCGCAGCGCGCCGTCGCCGGCGGAGGGCTCGTGGGCATCGCGGTAGAGCGCAGCGCCGTCGGGGCCGCCGAGGCGTTCCCAGGCGCCGGTGTCGGCCTCGAAGTCATCCAGGGGTCGCTGCCCGTGCAGGCTGACGGCGAGCGCCGTTGGGCGTGGCGGCGTCGCCGCCGACGCCGGGGAGGCCTCCCAGCGGACCTCGGCGAGGTCGTAGGCGTCGCCGCAGCGGTTCACGCCCAGGCCGGCGATCTGCTCCAGGCTGTCGCACGGGCTGGCGATGGCCAGGCGGTCGAGGATGAGCCGGCCGCTCGGGAAGGCGGCGCGCAGGGGCGTGGCGAGGTCGGCGCGGACCTCGGTCCAGCCCGGCCAGCGCGATGAGGGCGTCAGGGTGGCCGCGCCGAGGGGTATGGCCCATTGACGGTAGGTCGCCGGGCCGACCAGGGCCATCTCGGCGGTCTGGCTGCGGAGGCGTGCCACCAGGCTCAGGGCCAGGGCCGCCTCGGTGCGCATCGCGAAGCTCAGGACGCCCTTCTCGGCGAGGTCGACCGGGGCCTCGATGAGGTCGTGGTCGAAGCTGCCGCCGGACTGCGGGTTGCGCACCCGCGTGACGGCCGCCGGGCCGCCGCGGCCGCCACTGGCGGCGCTGCGCCGCGGCACCACCGCCGGCGCCGGTGCCGGCCCCGGGCTGTGTTCGAAGGAGATGGTCGCCCGCGCCAGTGCCAGGCCATTCGGTCCCCAGGTCCAGACCCCGAGGCGGTCGCCGCTCAGGACGTCCTCATCGCGGATATCGAAGAGCCGTTCCAGGCCCATGGAGTGCCCCTGGTCGTCATGGCGGTCGGCGTCGATCAGGATCCGCTCGCCACGGCGCTGGATGCGCAGGTGCTGCCAGACGCGCGACATGCGGTTATACCAGGGCAGGGAGTCCTGGCGCAGGGCGGGTGCCAGGCGGCGGTCCCAGGCGGCCAGCGGCTGGCCGGCACGGAACAGCCGGCTGGGGCTGTCATAGAGGCCGAATTCGAAGAGGTAGCCCGAGTCGAAATTGATGCCGTCGGCTGCAAAGGCGACCTGGATATTCGCCGGGTGTGCGAAGTGCACCCACTGCGGCGTGCCCTCCATGGGCGCCGCGAAGATCTCGACGTCGATATCGCCGGTGAAGCGCCGCAGGTTCCACAGGAGCGCCTGGCCATGGCTGACCTCGGCAGCGCCCGGCTCGCCGCGGCCGCCGAAGAACGACCACTTCGGCACGCAGGCCCAGCGGTGCGTGCCCTGCCAGCGCCCGGCCCCGACGGCCCAGGCGGTCGGGGCGCCGTCAAAGCCGTAGTCGAGGCGCTGCGACGACTCGACGCGGGTGCTGTCGCGCCAGTCGGGCCGGCCGAGGCTGAGGCCGTAGGTCGGCCCGAGGCGGAGACCGACATCGCCCTTGCGCAACGGCTCCGGGTCCTGCCAGGCGAGCTGGCTCTGGCCGTTGACGGTGACCTCCACGGCGCCCTCACGCACGGCCAGTCGGAAGGCATCGAGGCTCTCGATGGCGAGGTCCTTGGCCGCGACCTCCCTGCCGGCACGGCTGAGGGCGAGGCGGTCCTTGCCCAGGGTGACGCGGTAGCCGCCCGGGTCGTCCTGGTCGCGGTCGGCGAAGACCACCGCCGTCACCTCAGTCCTGGGCCAGTGGACGGCCTGCCGACCGGCGCGGCTCCAGGTCAGAGTCACATCGCCGAAGAGGCGCGTGCGGAACCAGGACAGCCCCGACGAGGCCTCCGCGGCCCAGAAACTGCGCGGGTGGGACCACTGCATCATGAACGGGTCGCTGATGAAGCTCTTCTGCGAGAAGTCGCTCCAGGTCTGCTCGCCCGGTCCGAAGGGCTGCGGCGGCGTCCAGGAGGATACCGCGGCCGCGCGGCCGGGGGTGCGCGCCGAGGCGTCATCTAAGTAGAGGTCGCGGACCGCCTCGATGCAGAGGCCGAAGCGGCCGCCGGTCAGGAACGGGTCCTCGACCGCGAGTACCTCCGCGCCGCCGAGGAAGACCCGGGCGCGCGCTCCCATGGTCAGCACGGTCAGGCGGTACCACTGCTGCTCGATCATGGTCACCGGCACGCTGCCGAGGACGGTCTCGACGCCGGCGCGGTGGCGGCTGAGGCGCAGGGTACCCGGCTGGCCGTCGGCGGGCTGATGCCAGGTCACCTCGTGGAAGTTCTCAGGGTCGCGCCAGTGCACGACGACGCCCCAGGTCGCCGGCAGGCGCGGCGCCATGGCGGAGACCCCGTACTCGAGGTCATCCCAGAACCAGTGTGAGGCCGTGGCCAGTGCCATGCCGCGGCCCGCCGGCGCCGAGGCCCAGAACTGAAAAGCGCTCTGGCTGCTGCCGGGGTTCAGGCTGGTGTTGAGCGCGAAGCGCCCGCCATGGGCGTCCCACTGCGACGGGGCCTCGGGCTCGCGCGCGAAGTCGTCAGCGAAGATGACCTCGTCGAGGCGCTGCACGCGGGGCTCGCCCTTGAGAGTCAGGCGCTCGCCGCCCGGCAGGGCCATGGCCGTGACGCGTCCGCGCGCCGATGCCACGGCCAGCTCCGCCACCATCTCGCCATCGAGGCACACCGCCGCGGTGTCGTCGGCGCGCAGGCGCACCTGAAGCAGGTGCTCACCGGGAGCCAGGCGCCGATCGATGCGGATGGCCGGCCGGGACGTCCCAGGCACGGAGACCTCGGTCCGGCCGGGCCGCACCTCGGCGCGCAGGAGAGCCTTCCCGCCGGCGGCGACGTCCATGACCAGCGGGTCCGCCCAGGGCCAGGCGCCGGACAGGTCGAACGGCAGACGTACCACGGCCTCGACGCCGCAGACGGGCCCACCGACGCCGACGAGGGCCATCAGGACCGCCCAGGCCAGAACGCGGAGGCGACAACGGCCGGCGGCACGCTGCCGGAGGAACCCTGACTCGACGGAATGAACGATCGCTGCCATGGCCATACCTTGCGCCACCGGCGGCGCTTCGCCAGCCGGTGCGACCAGGAAGACGCCCTACAGGCAGCAGTTTTGGGAGTGAGAGTTCGGAATTCACAGTTCGGAGTTCCGTCGTCCTGTCGTGCTCGCTGGCTCCCTCCGGTGTTGGGCGTTGGACGTTGGGCGTTCAGCGTTGGGAGTTTCCTTTCCCGCGGGCCGCGAGGACGCGGCCCGCAGGCTCGGGACACGGACGGACACCGACCCACACGGACGGACACGGACGGGGCTTTGCCGGCTGCGGCGTCGGGCCTCGTGACTCGGGCCTCGTGAGTCGGGCCTCGGGCCTCGGGCGCCAACGTCGGGCAATCCTGCCTGCGCCGCGCGGTGGCGTGTTCACGGCGCGGTTGCGGCACTACAGTGGGCTGGTGCGGTCTGCGGCGCGAGTGCCGTCGCGTCGCGGTGCGCGGGCCACGGCGAGGGTCATCGACATGAGAGCCATGCAAGGCTGGGCGGCGGTGTGGGCGGGAGCGCTGGCGGCGATCCTGGTCCAGGCGGCGGAGCCACTGACGGGCGACCCCCTGGCGCCGGGGCGGGCCTGGGTGGGCGCCATCGGCCTGCCGGCGCGAAACTACGTCCAGAACGGGGGATTTGAGCAGGGCCTGGAGGGCTGGAGCTGGTTTGTCCATCGCG
>JAAYZO010000434.1 GCA_012514865.1 Lentisphaerota bacterium
GCCCCACGGCATGCCGCGCATCCGGCCCCCCTCGCGGCACCGCCGCGGGGGGCCTCCGTAGCCCCACGGCATGCCGTGGGGGTTACCCATATCACGGGGCGCCGGTGAGCGAGGCAGGCCCTGAACACGGCCTGCTCCATGGGCGACAGGAAGCCGGAGATGACGACCTCGCCGGGCCTGAGCGGCAGGCGGCCATGCCGTTCAGCCGCGCTTCGCGAGGCAAGGAAGCCCACCTTCGGCATGTCGAGCAGGGCACGGTTGCCGAGGTAGCTGGGTTCGGTGCCCTGCATGACCGCGGCGAAGTTCTCGGGGTTGTGGCGGATGTAGGCGCGGATGGCCTCGAGGGCAGCCGCATCGCGCGGTCGCATGTCATAGAAACGGCTCTGCCATGGTTTCGCCCCGAGCGCGCGCGAGACCGCGCTCTTGTAGGAGCGCAGGATGGTCGGCACCGAGCCGGCCACCGGCTTGCCGAAGGCCTCCAGGGCACGGCCATGGCCTGCTGCGGCTCCGACCAGCCGCAGCAGCCCATGCAGGTGGTTGGGCATGACCACGAAATCGTCCAGGGTGGCCTGCGGGAAGTGCGCCGGGATCTCGCGCCAGCACTGGTCCGCGATGGTGCCGGCGGCGTTCAGGACCATGCGACCGTTGACGACGGTGCCGAACACCGAGCGCATGTTCTGGGTGGAGAGGGTCAGGAAGTACCACCCCGGGCTGGTGTAGTCCCAGCCCTGGAGGCGGAGGTGTCCGCGGGGGTCCGCGGCATGCCGTGGACCTACGGAGGGTGCAGCCGCGGCGTGTCGCGGCCCTGCCGATGGCGCCTGCATGGCGAAGCCTCCCCGCTCTGCTCACTGCCCGTCATGGCTCCCGAGTCATTCTATCCCGCTTGGGCGGGGCCTTCAAGGGGAGGCGCGGGGCCGGTCAGGGCTGCAGGCGGGTGACGAAGAGTCGGATGGGCTCCTGGGCGAGGGTGGCGTTGATCTCGGCGACCCAGTAGCGGGGTCCGGCCGTCCAGGCGGGGTCCGGGTGCGGTGCGGGGAGGTCGGCGGTGAGGGCGATGGCCTGTCCGGCGGGGAGGGCGGTGGCGGTGCAGGTGACCACGCCGGGTTGGAAGGCGAGTGGCAGACGGAAGCGCACGTGGATGTCGCTGAGGTCGGCGGTGGCAGGTGCCTCGAGGGTGAGCGTGAGGCGTCCGGCTTCCGTGAGGATTGTGGCGCGCAGGCCGGGGAAGTCGGCGCCGTCGCGGCGCGCGTCAGCCGTGTCGGCCTCGGCGGGGATCTCGATGTGGCCGACGCGCCGGGGCGGGGACAGGCTTGGGCGGTGGGGGAGGTTGAGGATGGTCGCATCGCCCTGGCGGCGGAGGTCGATCGGCTGTCCATCGAGGCGGGCGGCGCGGACCGCGGTGCCGCGGGCGAGGCAGGTCAGCGGGACGGCGTCGCCGAGGTCGCCGGGGTGGGCCCGGGTGATGACGACGCGCCGGCGGGTGGCGGTGCTGGATGCGGTGTCGATCTGGAGGCGTGCCGTGGCGGCCTGGCGGGCATAGGCGGCCCACTCGGTGAGGCTGCAGTACCACCACTCCGGTCGGCCGGCGATGGTCTGGAAGACCGCATCGAGCTTGGCCCACTCCTCGCCCTGCTGCCACGGGTGCACGCCGAGGTGCAGGCCGTGCGACAGCTTCCGGTAGCTCTCCGGCCAGCGCTCGACCGGCTTGGCGAGCTGGGCGGCGAAGGCCTCGGCGTCGACGACGCGGTCGCCGGGGACGACCTGCCAGCTTGTCGAGCACTCGCCAGGCGCGAGGTGCGGGTTGTCGCGCACGAAGGTGGCATAGACGCAGTGGTGGTAGCCGGCACGGCGCACGGCCTCGGTGATGATGGGGAAGGCCTCCGGGCGGGCGTCGTCGCGGAAGAGTCCATACGGGAAGGCGAGCGAGTTCAGGGTGGTGTCGGTGTCGTCCTCGCGGTTGATGCGGTTGGCGCAGAGCTCCCACCAGATCTGGCCGGCGCTGAGTTCGGTGAGCCTCGGGTGGGTCATGCTGTGGCCGCCGATCGAGCAGCCGTCCTGCATGAGCTGGCGGCAGAAGGCGGGTCCGAAACGGTCCGCCTTGTCGTTCTGGGTGAGGTAGAAGGTGCCCTTGAGGCCGACGCGGGCCATGTGCTCGCGCATGGTGAGGCTATTGAGGTTGCAGTCGTCCCAGCGGGCTGAGAAGGCCCACTCGCGGGCATCGTAGACCGGCGCGATGCTCAGGTCCAGCGCCGCCGTGTCGCCCTCGAGGTCGATCTCGAGGATCTGCTCGTAGCGCCGTGGCGGGTCCACGGGCGCCGGCGGTTCGGCCGCGGCGGCGGTGAGGCCCAGGAGGAGTGCCGCGGCGCTGCTGCTGATCAGGCATCCGTTCTGCATGGCTTCGTGGTCTCCTGTCGTGGGTCGTCGCCGTCGGTGAGGTAGGCGCGCAGCGCCTTGAGGGAGTCGGCGGCGGCGTCGGGTCGGATCTCGAGGAACATCGGCGCCGGTCGCAGTTGGCCGGCCTGCCAGGCCCAGAAGAACGAGGCCAGGGAGAGGAAGGGGCCGAACGGGTTGTCGATGGGCTGGTGGTTGCCGGCCGCCGTGACCTGGTGGAGGTGGTAGCCGACGACCTGATCGCCGACGCTGGCGTACCACCGTCCGAGGGTCCAGCGTGAGGCGAGGGGGCCGTTGTTGCGGGCGTGTCCGATGTCGAGGTGCATGCCGATCTGCAGGCCGGTGCTGCCGAGGCGCTGTCGGAGGGCCTCGATCCAGCCGAGGCATTCGTCAGGGAGGCAGCCGAAGGTGCGGCGCGCGTCATCGGCCTCGCCGCGGGCGAGGTGCAGGTTCTCGACGCCGACCGTGACGCCGGCGTCGATGAGAGGCGGCAGGGCCTCGGCGCAGGCCTGCAGGCAGCGGTCGCGCGGGCGGCCCTCCGGATGCAGATCGCCGAGGGCTCCGCGCGGCGGGTGCACGGTGACCTGATCGACGCCGAGGTCGATGGCCAGGCGCACGCCCTCGCGCCAGGCCGGCAGGCCGGTCACGGCTTCCGCGGCGGCGTCCCAGCGCAGGTTGGTGAGGTGCATCGAGAGGCACCGTCCACCGGCGGCGCGCCAGTGTTGCAAGGCCTGTCGCAGTGCCGCGGGGTCGGCCAGCGCGGCGGCGTCGGCGCGCAGCTCCAGGCAGGGCACCGCGAGGTCAGCGGCGCGGGCGGTATCGGCGAGGGTGCGATCCATGGCCGACAGGCCGAGGAGCCCGAGCCACTCCTGGCGGCGTTCGGCCGGCCAGGTGCGCGGGTCGGCGTGAGGGAAGGCGACGTCCTGGCGGTGCCAGGTGCCCTCTTCGCGGGTGAAGAGGCTCAGTGCCGGCGGCGCGGCCTTGGCCTTATCGGGGTCGAGGCCGCGGACGAGGTGGACCGTGATCCCGGCGATCTCACGCTCGGCATCGAGGTGCTTGTGGCCGACGATGATCACCTCGACGCCGGTGTCGCGGAGGACTCCGGTGAGCCAGTCGCGGTCGTCCTCCGGCCACTCCGTCGGTGGCCAGTGTGTGACCACGGCCACCGGCGCGGCGCCGGCCTGACGGAGGCGTTCCTGGAAGCGCGCCCGCTCGGCGCTGCCGATGGCGCCGTCGGCGCTGTCGAGCCCGAGGACGTGGATGCCGCCGGCGGCCGCGCCGGCGGGCTCCGACAGGCGCTGGCGCAGGTCGGCGGCAGTGGCGGGCGTGCGCAGGTCGGCATTGCCGGGGGTGATCACCCCTGGCAGTGCCGAGGTGGAGAGAGCGTCGAAGAGCCGCGCCGCGGCGCCGTCTTCGCCGGCGGCGGTGAGGTCGCCGGCGAGGGCGACCAGGTCAGCGCCGGCCGCGGCCGCGGCAGAGAGCGCCCAGCGCAGCGAGGCCTCCTGGGCGCTGTCAGCGCAGTCCGGGAGGTGCGTATCGGCGATGACGGCGAGTTTCATGGGAGCATGGAGCCGGAAAGTGACGGCATGGCGACCCCGGGGGCGGCGGCGGGCCGTACCGCGGCGGTGTCCTCGTCGTCGAGACGGAACTGGGCGCGGTACATCCGCGCGTAGACCCCGCCGGCGGCCATGAGACTATGGTGGCGACCGTGTTCGACGATGCGGCCCTGATCGAGGACGATGATCTGGTCGGCGCGCTGGATGGTCGAGAGGCGGTGGGCGATGACGAAGCAGGTCCGGTTGTGGAAGAGCCTCTCGAGAGCGGCCTGGATGAGGAGTTCCGACTGGGTGTCGATCATGCTGGTAGCCTCGTCGAGGATGAGGATGCGGCGGTCGGCGAGGATGGCCCGGGCGATGGAGAGGCGCTGTTTCTGGCCGCCGGAGAGCTTCACGCCGCGTTCACCGATGAGGCTCTCGTAGCCCTGCGGGAAGGCCGTGATGAACTCGTCGGCGTGGGCCGCCTCAGCGGCGGCGCGGACCGCGTCCATGCCGGCGTCGGGGATAGCGTAGCGGATATTCTCGGCGATGCTGCCATGGAAGAGGAAGGGATCCTGGAGCACGACGGCGATCTGTCGGCGCAGCGCGGCCAGTTCGAGGTCGCGCAGGTCATGGCCGTCGAGGGTGATGAGGCCGTCAGTGGGGTCGTAGAAGCGCGGGATGAGGTTGGCGAGGGTCGTCTTGCCCGAGCCGCTGTGGCCGACGAGGGCGATGGTCTGACCGGGCCGGGCGTGCAGGCTGATGGCGCTGAGGACGGGCTGGCTCGGGTCGTAGGCGAAGCTGACCCGGTCGAAGCGTATCTCGCCATCGACGGCCTTGATGGCGGTGGCGCCGGGGCGGTCGGTCATATCGGGCGCGGTCTCCAGAATATCGGCGATGCGGTCGCCGGCGGCGAGGGCCTGGAGGATGGTGTTGTACACCATGAAGAGGTGCCCGATGGGCTGGTAGAGCTGGCTGACGTAGGCGCTGAAGGCGAAGAGTCCGCCGAGGGTGAGGGTGGGCTCGGGCTGCAGGAGCATCCAGCCGCCGACGGCGGTGACGACAATGGTGCCGAGACCCTGGACGAAACCGATCAGAGGGAAGGCCCTCGCCATCAGCCGGACGCCCTCCACCTGCTGGTCGAAGACCGCTTGGTTGGCGCTGTCGAAGCGCGCCGCCTCGGCCCGTTCGGTGCTGAAGGCCTTGATGACGCGGATGCCGCTGATGTTGTCCTGGAGTTTGGCGCTGAGGGCGCCGATGCGTTCGCGGATCTGGAAGTAGACGGGTCGGACGGTCTTGCCGAAGCGGTACATAAGCACGAGGAGCACCGGCACCGGCAGGAGCGCGACGAGGGCCAGTTGCGGGTGGATGGCCAGGAGAATGCCGACGGTGATGACCAGGCTGACGATCTCGACCAGGAAATGGTCGCCGACATGCGTTACCAGCATCTCGGCGTGACTGACATCGCCGGTGACGCGCGACATGACATCGCCGGTGCGCCGCGATTCGTAGTAGCGCAGGGAGAGCTTCTGCAGGTGCGCGTAGAGGCTGCGGCGCAGATCGCGGACGACGCAGGCGCCGGCGCGCTGGATGACGCGTGTGCGCAGGGAGGCGATGAGGGCGCCGAGGCCGCCGGCGGCGAGCATGGCGCCTACCATGATCGCGACAACGCGCCCGGAGCGTCCGGCCAGGTCGGCCGACCAGGGCCCCTGGATGACCGGCGTCAGGCCGCGGTCCACCAGGACCTTGGTCAACAGCGGCTGGCACTTCTGCAGGAGCATGCCGAGGAAGACGCAGCCGGTGCCGAGGGCCATGGCGCCGAGGTGCGGCCGCAGGAAGGGCCCGAACGTCCGCCGCAGCCGTCGCCACTGGGGCTTGGCGGCGTTCTCCCCGGCGGCGCCGGCGGGGCGGCCGCCGAGGAAGGGTGGTGGTGACACAGCAGTCTCCGGTTGCGTTAGCCGCGGCCGGATCGAGCGCCGGCGGCTCCCGGCGCCGGGGTCATTCCCACTCGATGGTGCCGGGCGGCTTCGAGGTAATATCGTAGACCACGCGGTTCAGTCCACGGACCTCGTTGATGATACGGCTGGAGATGCGCCCGAGCAGGTCGTGCGGCAGGTCGACCCAGTCGGCAGTCATGCCATCGGAGGACTGCACCACGCGCAGGGCGACGGCCTTCTCGTAGGTGCGGCAGTCGCCCATGACGCCGACGGACTTGACGGGCAGGAGGACGGCGAAGCTCTGCCAGACCTTGTAGTACCACCCGGAGCGAATCATCTCCTCGAGCACGATGCGGTCGGCCTGCTGCAGGAGCGCCACGTTCTCGCGGGTGACCTCGCCGAGGATGCGGACGGCCAGGCCGGGGCCGGGGAAGGGCTGCCGCCAGACCATCTCGTGGGGCAGGCCGAGCTCCTCGCCGATGGCGCGGACCTCGTCTTTGAAGAGCATGCGCAGGGGCTCGACGAGCTGTTCGAAGCCGAGTTCGGCAGGCAGGCCGCCGACGTTGTGGTGGCTCTTGATGGTATCGGCGTGTTTGCCGATGCCGGAGCTCTCGATGACATCCGGGTAGGTCGTTCCCTGCGCCAGGAAGCGCGCCTGCGGGATGCTGGCGGCGGCCTCGCGGAAGACCTCGACGAAGGTGGTGCCGATGAGGCGGCGTTTCTGTTCGGGCTCGGTGACGCCGGCGAGGCGCTGGAGGAAGATCTCCGAGGCGTCGACCATGCGGATGTTCATGTGGAGGTGCTGCCCGAAGACCTGTCGCAGCTCGCGGGCCTCGTCGTGGCGCATGACGCCGTTATCGACGAAGACGCAGTGGAGGCGGTCGCCGATGGCGCGATGCAGGAGTGCTGCGGCGACGGAGCTGTCGACGCCGCCGCTGAGGCCGAGGAGGACGGCCCCGTCGCCGACCTGGCTGCGGACCTCGCCGATGGCGCGTTCGATGTAGTGCGAGGCGGTCCAGGAGCCGGCGCAGCCGCAGATGCGTCGGGCGAAGTTATGGAGGATCTGGCGGCCCTCCTCGGAGTGCTCGACCTCGGGGTGGAACTGCACCCCCCAGATGCGGCGCTCGGGATGCCATACCGCCGCCCAGGGCACCGCCTCGCTGCTGGCGATGATCTCGAAGCCCGGGGCGCCCTGGACGACCTCGTCGGCGTGGCTCATCCAGACCTTCGTCACCGGCGCGACGCCCTGCAGGAGCGGGTTGTCGAGGCGCTGGCTGAGGAGGGCCGGGCCATACTCGCGGGAGCCCGAGCGCTGGACGGTGCCGCCGAAGTGCCGGGTGATCCACTGCAGGCCGTAGCAGACGCCGAGGACGGGCAGCCCGAGGTCGAAGAGCGCCGGGTCGCAGCCGGGGGCGTCGGGGTCGTGGACGCTGGCCGGCCCGCCGCTGAGGATGATGCCGGCGGCGCCGCGGGCGCGGATCTCGTCGGCGGGGATCATGCTGTCGACGATCTCGCTGTAGGCATTGGCCTCGCGGATACGCCGGGCGATGAGCTGGGTGTACTGCGAGCCGAAATCGAGGATGAGGATCTGCTCGGAGGCGAGGTGGCTCATGGTGTGATCAGGCCTTGGCGATGAGCGTACGGAAGCGCTTGAAGAGGTACGACGCGTCGTGCGGCCCCGGAGCCGCCTCGGGGTGGTACTGCACGCAGAACAGCGGCATCTCGCGATGCTGGAGGCCCTCGACGGTGTTGTCGTTGAGGTTGACGTGGGTGATCTCGGCGGCCGCCGGGAGGCTGTCGGGGTCGACGGCGAAGTTGTGGTTCTGGCTGGTGATCTCGACGCGGTGGGTGGTCAGGTCCATCACCGGGTGGTTGCAGCCGTGGTGGCCGAACTTGAGCCGGTAGGTGCGTCCGCCGAGGGCGCAGCCGATGAGCTGGTGGCCGAGGCAGATGCCCATGATCGGGACGCGTCCGAGGAGATCGCGGATGGCCTCGATGGCGTAGGTGACCGCGGCCGGGTCGGCCGGGCCGTTGGAGAGGAAGACGCCGTCGGGGCGCAGGGCCAGGACGGCCTCGGCGGTGGTCTGCGCCGGCACCACGGTGACGCGCATGCCCTGGCGGCGGAGCTGCCGCAGGATGTTGTACTTGACGCCGAAGTCGAAGCAGACGATATGCAGGTCGGCGGGCGGCAGGGGGCCGGGCAGGCCGAAGGACGTGGCCATCTGGCCCTCGGGGTCGAACGGCCACGGCGCGGTGCAGGAGACGCGGGCGGCGTAGTCCTGTCCATCGAGGCCTTCCCAGGCGCGGGCGCGCTCGATGCCCTGCTCGGGGGTGAGCCGGCCGCTGGCGCCGAGGCAGGCCTTGAGGGTGCCCTGGGTACGCAGCTTGACGGTCAGGCTGCGCGTATCGATGCCGGCCAGGGCCGGCACGCCGGCCTGACGCAGGTACTCCGAGAGGCTCAGGGTGCTGCGCCAGTTGCGCGGCTCGGGCATATCGTGGACGATCAGGCCGTTGAGGAAGAGCCCGCGCGACTCGATATCCTCGGGGTTGACGCCGGTGTTGCCGATCTCGGTGTAGGTCATGGTGACCATCTGGCCGGCGTAGGACGGGTCGGTGATGATCTCCTGATAGCCGCTCATGCCGGTGTTGAAGACCACCTCGCCGACCTGGTCGACGGGGGCGCCGACGGGCACGCCGCGCAGGACCGTGCCATCTTCGAAGGCGAGGAAGCCATCGCGGTCGCGCCGGGCCTTCCAGTTCCACCGGGGTGCCGTTGCGGGTGCCGTTGCGGTCGGAGTCGTCATGGTGGTGTTGCCGCTGTCGGCGGCGCCGGCGGCGGCCGCCGCCGCGGGCGGTGCCGTGTGCCGTGCCGATTGGGTTGGGTGTCGTGCGTGTTGCATAGGCTGGTGAGCGGTCGGGCCGAGCGGCCTCAGTCGGGCCGGGCGGTCAGGCCGGTGATATCCAGTTCGTAGGGCGTGTGTCGGCCGTACTCCTGCAGGCTGCAGACGGTCATATCGCGCAGGCGCTGCCGGGCCTGGAGGCCCTGGATGGCGGCGCTGAGGCCATTCAGGGTGGTCGTGACCGGGACGCCCTTCATCACCGCGTCAATGCGCATGCGCACCTCGTCCTGCTGGGGCGCCGCGCCGGTCGGGGTGTTGATGATCCAGCCGACTTCGCCGTCGGCGATCATGTCGAGGGCATTGGGCCGGCCCTGGGAGATCTTGAAGACGGCCCGGGCCTTGATGCCATTCTGGCGCAGGACGGTGGCGGTGCCGTCGGTGGCGTAGAGGGTATAGCCGAGGTCGGCGAGGGTCCGCGCCATAGGCACGACGGCGTCCTGGTCGCGCTTGCAGACGCTCAGGAGGATATTGCCGGATTCCGGGAGCGGATTCCCGGCGGCCTCCTGGCTCTTGTGGTAGGCGATACCGGCATCCATGTCGATGCCCATGACTTCGCCGGTGGACTTCATCTCGGGCGAGAGCAGGATGTCGGCGCCGAGGAAGCGCGTGAAGGGCAGCACGGCCTCCTTGACCGCGACGTGGCGCGGCCGGATCTCGCGGGTGAAGCCGAGGTCGCGCAGCGAGAAGCCGGCCATGGCCAGCGCCGCGATCTTGGCGAGGGGCACGCCGATGGCTTTGCTGACGAAGGGCACCGTGCGCGAGGCGCGCGGGTTGACCTCGAGGATGTAGACGGTCTCGTCCTTGACCGCGTACTGGACATTCATCAGGCCGCAGACGTGCAGCTCGCGGGCCAGGTCGTAGGTATGGCGGTGCAGGTCGGCGAGGACTTTCTCGCTGAGGCTGAGGCTGGGGATCATGCAGGCGCTGTCGCCGGAGTGCACGCCGGCCATCTCGACGTGTTCCATGATGGCGCCGATGACGGCGGTCTGGCCATCGGCGACGCAGTCGACGTCGACCTCGATGGCATCCTCGAGGAACTTGTCGATGAGCACAGGGCGTTCCTCGCTGGCCTTGACGGCCTCGGCCATGAAGCGGGCCAGGCTCGCCTCGTCGTAGACGATGGCCATGGCGCGGCCGCCGAGGACGAACGACGGCCGCACCAGGACCGGGTAGCCGATGCGCCGGGCGATGGCGGCGGCCTGGTCGAGGGTGGTGGCGGTGCCGCTGTCGGGCTGGCGGATGCCGAGCCGCTCGATGAGCTGTCGGAAGAACTCGCGGTCCTCAGCGGCTTCGATGTCCTTGGGCGAGGTGCCGATGATGCGGACGCCGTTGGCCTGCAGGGCCTGGGCCAGATTCAGCGGCGTCTGACCGCCGAACTGCACGATGGCGCCCCAGCAGCGCTCGCGCTCGTAGATGTGCAGGACGTCCTCGAGCGTCAGGGGCTCGAAGTAGAGCCGGTCGCTGGTGTCGTAGTCGGTCGAGACGGTCTCCGGGTTGGAGTTGACCATGATGGTCTCGAAGCCGGCCGCGCGCAGGGCGAAGGAGGCATGGACGCAGCAGTAGTCGAACTCGATGCCTTGGCCGATGCGGTTGGGCCCGCCGCCGAGGATCATGATCTTGCGGCGGTCGGACGGCCGGCACTCGTCGCGGTCGCCGTAGGTCGAGTAGTAGTAGGGCGTGTAGGCCTCGAACTCGGCGGCGCAGGTATCGACCAGGCTGTAGGTGGGCACCAGCCCGAGATCATGGCGCAGGGCGCGCACCTTGTCTTCGCTGCTCTTGAGCAGCCAGGCGATCTGACGGTCGGAGTAGCCGAACTCCTTGGCCTGGCGCAGGAGGGCCGGGTCACGGCGGAGACCGTCGAGGCTGCCGGCGGTGCGGATCTCGTCTTCGTAGGCGGCGAGTTCCTGCATCTGGTCGAGGAACCACGGCTCGATGCGGGTGAGCTGTCGGACGGTCTCGAGGTCCCAGCCGCGCCGGAAGGCCTCGTGGATCTGGAACATGCGCATGGCATTCGGGCGGCTCAGCTCGGTCCTGAGGTCGGCATCGGCGAGGGCCTGGAAGGCGCCGTCGCGGCCGTCGGCGCCGAAGCCGGCCCGGCCGATCTCCAGCGAGCGCATCGCCTTCTGGAAGGACTGCTTGAACGACTTGCCGATGGCCATGGCCTCGCCGACGCTCTTCATCTGCGTGGTCAGGGTGGTATCGGCGCCCGGGAACTTCTCGAAGGTGAAGCGCGGCGCCTTGGTGACCACGTAGTCGATGCTGGGCTCGAAGCAGGCCGGGGTCTCGCGGGTGATGTCGTTGTGGATTTCGTCGAGGGTGTAGCCGACGGCGAGCTTGGCGGCGAACTTGGCGATAGGGAAGCCGGTGGCCTTCGAGGCCAGGGCCGAGGAACGGCTGACGCGGGGGTTCATCTCGATGATCACCAGCCGGCCGGTGTCGGGGTGGACCGCGAACTGCACATTCGAGCCGCCGGTGTCGACGCCGATCTTGCGCATCACCGCGATGGAGGCGTCGCGGAGGAGCTGGTACTCGCGGTCGGTCAGGGTCTGCGCCGGCGCCACCGTCACCGAGTCGCCGGTGTGGACGCCCATCGGGTCGATGTTCTCGATCGAGCAGACGATCACCACGTTGTCCTTGGTGTCGCGCATGACCTCCAGCTCGTACTCCTTCCAGCCGAGCACGGATTCCTCGATGAGGACCTCGTTGATCGGGCTGTAGTCGAGGCCGCGCCGGACGATCTCCTCGAAGCCGGCCGCGTCCCAGGCCACGCCGCCGCCGCTGCCGCCGAGGGTGAAGCTCGGCCGCACGATCACCGGGAAGTCGCCGATGCTCTCACGCACCGCCCTGGCGTCGGCGAGGCTGTGCACGACGCCGCTGCGCGGCAGGTCCAGGCCGATCTCCAGCATGGCCTCCTTGAACAGGGCGCGGTCCTCGGCGGTGCGGATCGCCTCGGCCTTGGCGCCGATCATCTCGACGCGGTAGCGGTCGAGGATGCCCTGGTCGGCGAGGGCCATGGCCAGGTTCAGGGCGGTCTGCCCGCCGAGCGTCGGCAGGAGGGCGTCGGGGCGCTCGCGCCGGATGATCTCATGAAGGATCGGCACGGTCAGCGGCTCGACGTAGGTGCGGTCGGCGAACTCCGGGTCGGTCATGATGGTGGCCGGGTTGCTGTTGACCAGCACCACCTCGAAGC
>JAAYZO010000435.1 GCA_012514865.1 Lentisphaerota bacterium
ACGCTATCCGCCTCGTATCCGAGGTGATGAGTTCCAACGGCAGTACCTCCATGGCCAGTGTCTGTGCCGGAAGCCTTTCCCTGATGGACGCCGGCGTCCCTGTCAAGAAGGCCGTGGCAGGCGTCGCTATGGGGCTGGTGACCGATGAGGACGGGCGCTTTGTCGTCCTGACCGACCTCGAAGGCCAGGAAGACTTCAACGGGGACATGGACTTCAAGATTGCCGGTACCCGTGAAGGCATCACCGCCATCCAGATGGATACCAAGCTCAAGGGACTGACCATGGAAATCGTCGAGCAGACGTTCAAGCAGGCCCGCGAAGGCCGCATGTACGTGCTTGATGTGATGGAAAAGACCATACGCAGTCCGCGCGAGGACGTCAGCCGTTTCGCCCCGCGCATGACCAAGATTAAGATTGACCCTGCCAAGATCGGCGCCGTCATCGGCACCGGCGGCAAGACCATACGCTCGATAATCGAATCGACCAAGACCACTATCGACGTCACCGACGACGGTACAGTGGTCATCGGCTCACCGGACATGGAAGCTACGCAGAAGGCCATCGCCATGATTGAAGGCCTGACCCGCGAAGCACGCATTGGCGATCTCTATACCGGCAAGGTGACGAGGGCTCTCGACTTCGGCGCCATGGTGGAAATCCTGCCCGGCAAGGAAGGCCTGGTTCACATCAGCGAACTGGCCGACCACCGCGTGCGCAACGTCGAAGAGATCTGCAAGGTCGGCGATACCATCTCCGTCAAAGTGATCGACATCGACGACCGCGGTCGCGTCCGGCTCAGCCGCCGCGCCGCGCTCGCCGAAATGTGAGAAACGTCCCGACGCGCCGGCGGGCCCTCGAGCAGGGCCGCCGGTGCGATACGGCCGTCCGGGTGAACCGGCGGCGAGCGGGACGAGGTCCGAAACACCAGATGCAGCAGGAACCGGCACCAGCCGTTCACTCAACGAGGTGAGCTATGAAGAAGGGCATCCATCCCAAGTATGTCGCTGCCAAGGTCTCGTGTGCCTGTGGCGCGGTCTACGAGGTCATGTCCAACGCCCCGGACGCCAAGGTCGGCATTTGCGCCAAGTGCCATCCGTTCTACACCGGCAAGCAGAAGCTGGTGGATACTGAGGGTCGTGTTGACCGCTTCCGTCGCCGTTACGGCATGGCCTGAACGGCCGTCGTACCGTATCGAACCTCCGGGCTGTCTCCTCTCGGCCTGCCGGTGGGCGCGTGCCGTCATCACTCACGACTGTGGGGATGGGCGCAGGCCATTCGGCAGGCCGCGGCGTGCCCGGGAGGCGGCGGCCGGGGCAGGGCGCCCGGCGGGTTGCCGTCGGCGTGGTTTGCCTGCCGCCGCGAGCACCGTGGCGTGAGCCGACACCCGAATGCCGGGGCAACCCGCCTGGGCGCCGACCGTCGTATCGAGGCCCGTGGTTGAGCCAGTCCGGGGTACCTAGCCGGTGGACCTTCAGCAGTACATCGAAACCTCGCGTCTGCGCCTCCATGAGGTCGAACACGCCATCGCGCAGTTCGATTTCACGCGCGGCGACCACGCGGCCTACCAGAAGCTGAACCGCGAGTACCTGTCGCTGCAGCGTCTGGTCAAGGCCTGGGACCGCCGCCAGCGCCTCCAGGCCGACCTCGAGCAGAACCGGCACCTCCTCGAGACCGAGACCGACCAGGAGTTCCTCGAGGTCGTCCGCGCCGACATCGCCAGCCTCGAGGGCGAGGCCGCCGACCTCGACCGCCAGATACGCCTCCTCATCCTGCCGCCGCATCCGAACGAGGGCCGCAATGTCATCGTCGAGATCCGGCCGGCCGCCGGCGGCGAGGAGGCCGGGCTCTTCGCCGCGGAGCTCTTCCGCATGTACACGCGCTTCGCGGAACAGAAGGGCTGGCGCAGCGAGGTCCTGGACTACGCCGAGACCCCACTCGGCGGCCTCAAGAGCGTCACCTTCACCCTGCAGGGCGAGGACGCCTGGAGTACCCTGCGCTTCGAGAGCGGCGTGCACCGCGTGCAGCGCGTCCCGGTGACCGAGGCCAGCGGCCGCATCCACACCTCGACGGTGACCGTCGCCGTGCTCGCGGAGGCCGACGAGGTCGACCTGCATATCAGCCCGGAGGACCTCCGTGTCGACGTCTTCCGCTCGTCCGGCCCCGGCGGCCAGAGCGTCAACACCACCGACTCGGCGGTGCGCGTGACGCACATCCCCACCGGCCTGATGGTCGCCAGTCAGCAGGAGAAGTCGCAGCATCGCAACCGCGAGATTGCCATGACACTCCTGCGCGCGCGGCTGCTCGAGCAGCTCCAGCAGGCCGAGGACGCCCGCAATGCCGCTGAACGCCGTTCGCAGGTCGGCACCGGCGAACGCAGCGAGCGCATCCGCACCTACAACTTCCCGCAGAACCGCGTCAGCGACCACCGCTTCGAGATCACGGTGCACGGCCTCCCGGGCATCATGGAGGGCAACCTCGGCCCGCTGCTCGAGGAGATCCGCGCCCTCGACGCCGAACGCCGCCTGGCCCAGGAACTCGGCCTGGCAAGGTGAGGCGGCCGCCGACGGACCGGCTCCTGTCAACCGTGTCGGCGGGACGTGCACGGTCTTGTCGCAGACTTTCAGCCTGCAATGCGTCATGTCCGATTTCCCAGGGCGTTGCCCTGGGCTGACGAATGATGCCCTTTCAGGGCGCCGGAACGGAGGCCCGCGGCGAGGAGTCGCGAGCGGTGTCTCGCCCAGCGACGTTCGCTCACCATCCTCATCTCTGCGGTCTCTGCGCCCCCTGTGGTGGGACCCCCGACGCCGGAGTCGCATGTCGGCGCGATGTCCCCTGCGAGCGGCCGCGTGGCATCGCCCGGATTTGGTGGGGCGGGCACGCTTCAAGGCTCGTTTCGGTTTGCAATGACGCGGGGTCGCACTAAGGTATCGGCCGTTCGTGACTCGGCCGGGACGTAGCGCAGTCTGGTTAGCGCGTTTGACTGGGGGTCAAAAGGTCGCGAGTTCGAATCTCGCCGTCCCGACCATCTACCGAAGATCAGCCGTTCGGCGCCACCGCCGAGCGGCTTTCTCGTTTTTTGGGCCGGAACGTGCGTCTTGTCCCGAATCGTCGATGAAGCGTTTCGCGGGACGAGGGATCTGGACCACGAAAGGCACGAAACGCACGAACCAGAGGACACTTGGGGAGGTGCGAGTGCGACGGCAGTCTGTCCGGCGCCCGGCGCCGTGCGCTGTGTGGGCGGCCGGTTCTGGCATCCCTCCAGGATGCCGGTCGCGCGGCTGCGTTCGTCAACCCCCGGCTACGTTCTGGCATCCCTCCAGGATGCCGGTCGCGTCCGTCTGGTGAGTACCGGGTGGACGGCAGGGCTGTTTGAAGATCGCGTCAGCGTTCTCTCGGTCACCCTGGAGGGGTGCAAGATCGTAGCCGGGGGTCGTGCGG
>JAAYZO010000436.1 GCA_012514865.1 Lentisphaerota bacterium
CGCCCGTCTCGAAGGCGTGGATGGCCTCCTGCTGCTCGACCCGCGGCAGGCCGCGGTTGCCGCTGACATTGCCAATGAGGACCGCCTCCTCGGCGGCCCGCGGGTTCCCGTACCACGGGTCGCCGCCGCGGTAGAGGGTGCCCTCCGAGCCGGTGCGGGTGCTGACGCGGCGCGACGACACCAGGGCGAACTCGGCGCCGATCTCGTGGCCTTCGGGGCCGACGCGGAAACCGGTGGCGGCGTCGTGGTCGGTGTCGAGGTAGACGACCACCTGCTCAACGCGGTTCGAGTTGCCGTAGAAGTCGCCGTCGCCGCGGTCGAGTTCGACGAGGAGGCAGAGCCAGGCCGGGTCGTGGTGGACGGCGATGGCAGCCAGGTCGTGGTGGCCGTGGAGGTCATCGCCGATCGGGTCGGCGTGCCGGTCGACGCCCTCCCAGTCGCTGAACTGTCCATCGAGCTGGATCTGCGTCTCGGCGGCCCATGTCAGTCCCGTGGCGAGGGCCAGGGCGATGAGCACGACGGTGCCGGCGATGCCGCCGCGCCAGGTCCGGCGCGGCGTTGCCGCGGGCTCGCCCGGGCCGTCCTGGTGCTGCCGCGGCCGCTCGTTCCGGGTGCTGTTCATGCGAGTCATCCTCTTCTGTGCCGAGGCGGCCGGGCAGGCTGCGGCGCTCAGGCGGGATGGGCGCTGCGCAGCCAGTCGACGAGGCGCTGCAGGCCCTCCTCGGGTCCGACGACGGCGCGGTAGCCGAAGTCCGCGGCCGCGCGGCGATGGCTGAACCAGTGCGAGCGGCCCAGTTGGGCCACCGTGAAGCGCGTCAGGCGGGGCTCGCCCAGGGCCGGGATGAGGGTGTGGACGGCCTCCATGCCGCCGGCCAGGCCCATGGCCAGCCAGTAGGGCAGACGGCGCCGCAGCGGCTTCTCGCCGAGGCGGCGGAGGATCTCCTGGAGCCAGTCCCAGAGGACCACCGGCTCGTCGTCGCCGATGAAGTACGCCTTGCCGGCGCCGGCGCCGCTGGTGCGCAGGGCCTCGGCGGCCAGGAGGTGCGCCTCGACGGCGTTGTCGATGTAGGTGATATCGACCTGATTACGGCCATCGCCGACGATCGGGAGTCGCCCGGCGCGGGCCGCGGCGATGACGCGCGGCAGGAGGTGCGGGTCGCCGGGTCCCCAGATCAGGTGCGGCCGCAGGGCGCAGGTGCGCAGGTGCTGCACGTCCGCCTCGCTGTGGTCCGGGCGGTAGTCGGCGGGGCGGTTCGGGACCATCTCCCAGCCATCGGCGTCGAGCACCATGCGCTCGGCCACGGCCTTGCTCTCCGGGTAGGCCGCCAGGTAGTGCTCGGGGAAGGCCAGCGACTCGTCGCCGCCGGCGATGCTGTCACGGCCGAAGACGACACTCGGCGAGCTGGTGTGGACGAGGGTGCGGACCTTATTCTCGAGGCAGGCGCGCAGGACGTTCGCCGTGCCCTTGACATTGATCTCGAAGAAGCGCTGTCGCGGTCCCCAGACGCCGGCCATCGCGGCGGCGTGGAAGACGACATCCACATCCGTGCAGGCCCACAGGCAGGCATCGGCGTCGCGGATATCGCCCTGCATGCACTCCGCGCCGCGGCGGGCCAGTTCCGGGTAGGTGTTTCGGGCCAGGATGCGCACCTGGTCGCCGCGCGCCAGGAGTCGCCGTGCCAGGTTCTGGCCGAGGAAGCCGCCGCCGCCGGTGATCAGGGCTCTCATGGGCTGTTGCGGTGCTGGCCGCGCTCGTAGTAGCTGACGATACTGCGCAGGTAGTTCACCGGCAGGCCGGTGTCGTAGTGTTCGCCGTTCATGACATAGGCGAGCATGCCATCCTCGCGGCGGAGGGCCTCGAGGGCGGTGGTGAGCTGTATCTCGCCGGCCTGGCGCTGGTCGGCCTCGATCTGTCGCTGCAGGAACTCGAAGATGCGGGCTGTGAGGACGTACTGGCCGTAGATACAGAGGAAGTGATCCGGCGGCAGGCCGGGCGTGACCAGGCTCTGTCGGGCCAGGTCGGCGCTGGGCTTCTCGACGAAGTCGCTGACGCTGGCCAGGGTCTGGTCATCGTCGAGCCAGGTGCCGGCCATGGTGCCGTAGTGGCAGACCTCGGCCGCCGGTGCCGGGTACACCGCCACGACGCTGCACTGGCCGCCGGCGTGGAAGGCGTCGAGGAGCTGGCCGGCGCAGCAGCGCTCGGTGTTGGAGGCGAAGATGTGGTCGCCGAGGAGCAGGAGGAAGGGCTCGTTGCCCACCCAGTCGCGGGCGCAGTACACGGCGTGGCCGAAGCCGAGCTGTTCGCGCTGCGGGATGAAGGTGATGCGTCGGCCGATCTCGGCGAGGTCATGGCAGGCCTGGCGGGCCTTCTCGGAGAGC
>JAAYZO010000437.1 GCA_012514865.1 Lentisphaerota bacterium
CAGGGTTCAGGGTTCAGGTTGAAAAACTCCCTGCCTCCTGAACCCTGACCCCTCCCGCCTGCACTGATCACCGCAGGCGGCGCACCATGCGGAACTGCCCCTTGTACTGGCCGGACAACTTGCGCAGGAATTCGCCGCCGTCCTTGTCGATCTGGTAGCCGATGCCGTGGATGCGCGGCTCCTTGAGCCCCTTCTCGACGTAGACGTCCTTGTAGATCAGGCCGATGTGCCGCACGAAGTCGGCGAGTGTCCAGTAGCCCGCCTCGGGCATCGGCGGCGGCGCGGGGCGAGGGGTGCCCACGTTGTGCACCTCCTGCCAGTAGCCCGGGCGGGCCGGCGCGCCTGGATCGGGTTTCTGCCCCTCGCGCAAGGGGCCTTGGGAGGGCGGGCGCGCCGGCTGCGGCGGCACCCACACCTTCTGCGCCGGCGCGGCGGCGACGGCGCGGTCGTACGCCTCGACGGCGCCGGCGTGGGTCTGGTGCCACTCGGCGACGCGGCTGCGATGGGCTTCGAGCTGCTGGTCGGAGAGCGCCTTCTTCACCTGCGGCAGGCCGTCGCTGATGATCAGGAGCGTGTCGGCGCCTTGGGACATCGCCGCCGAGATCGCCAGATCGAGGCGGGTCGTTCCGCCCACGGCCTTCAGCCCCTTGGCGTAGCCGGTGAAGTTGCCGGTGTCGTGCCCCCACTGTCCGCCGCTGTTGAAGGGCGCCAGGAACTGCTTCGCCCGGGTGCGGTTCTCGGGATTGGCGTAGAGCATCTGCTGCGGGTCGAGGATGGAGCAGCCGTCGGCGAAGACGATGAGGTTGAAGAGGGTCCCCTCCTTGATGGCGTCGATCACGTCGTTGACGCGCTGCTTCACCCGCAGGTAGCCCGCCGGTCCGCCGCGCTCCTCCTCGACCATGCTCACCGAGACGTCGACGCAGACGGCGATCCGCTCGCCGACCGCCTGAATGCCGAAGAAGTTGACCTGCGACACCCCCTGGCCGAACCCCGACGTGCCGTAGCCGGTGCCGAGGCCGACCCCCATCCCCATGCCCGTCACCGCCTTGAACTTCGGCTGGAAGGTCGTGGTCACCAGCTTGGGGTCGACCTTGATGTCGGGCAGGGAGACGGCGGCGGGGCGGGCCGAGACCAGCCGCGGCACGACCTGCGGCCGGCTCGAGCTCCGCTGCTTCTGCTGCACCTTGACCTTCAGCTCGACCTTGCGCGGCTCGTAGGTGCGCCGCGGCGGCGGCGCCTCGAAGACGGTCTGCTCGCGGGTCATCGCCTGCACCAGCACGACGCCGCCGAAGATCAGTCCCGCCAGGGCGTGGATCCCGAGGCTGGCCAGCAGCACCAGGCGCAGCATCCGCCTGCGCGCCGAAACCGCCTCGCCGGGATTGAACCACCGCATCAGTTTTTGCCAGAACCGCATGCCAGACTCCCTCGGTTTACTCGGCGGAGCCGGAGAACGAGACATCCTTGAGCTTCGCCGCCGCGCAGGCGTTCATCACGTCGATCACCCGCTGGTGCGGCACGTCGCCGTCGGCCATGATGGTGATCAGCGCCTTGCCGCCGGCCGCCGTGGCGCTCAGCCGGTAGCGGGTGAGCGTGGCCACCAGCTCGGGGAGGTCGGCCGAATCGGCCGAGTCGAAGACACGGTCGTTCAGCAGCACCTCGCCGTTTTCGCGCACCTCGATCATCTGCTCGTCGGGCATGTCGACCGAGACGGCCTGCGCCACCATCCCGGGAAGGCGGATGCCCAGATCGGCCTCGGGCATGATCAGCGTGCAGGTGCAGATGAAGTAGATGAGCAGGAGAAAGGTCATGTCGATCAGCGGCGCCATGTCCAGTTCCGGTTCGGTCTGCTCGGGGGGCATCACCCTCATGGCGCCGCCTCCCCGCCCTCGCCGGGCGTGAAGACGCCGAAGATGAAGTCGCCCACGCCCGCCTCGGCCATGGCGGTCATGACCGCCTTGACCTCGCGGTGCGGCGTCTTCTTGTCGGCGCGGAGGTAGACCTTGAGGTCGGGCTCCCCCTTGAGCCGCTCGGCGACGAGGCGTTTGAGCGCGTCTGCCGTGACCGGTTCCTGGCCGCTGAAGATCGTGCCGTCGGCCTCGATGTTCACCGTCCAGCGGTCGGGGCGCTCCTTGGGCAGGACGCCGTGGGTCGCGACCGGGATGTCGAGTGTCTTGCTCTTGTACGCGCTCAGGTGCGAGGCGGTCATGAAGAAGATGATCAGCAGGAAGACCATGTCGATCATGGGCGCCATCTGCACCTTGGTTTCCTCTTTTTCGTCAAGCCGGATGCGCATGCTCCACCTCGCGTGCAAGGGAACACTTCTCTTGCTCCTTGTTGAACCACAGATTCACGCAGATAAACACCGATCCGTTGGTGAATGGAATCTGAGGCTCTTGCAGAACCTCTCGCGGCATGGGCGTCCCGCCCATGGAACACGGGCAAGATGCCCGTGCCACACCTGCAAGCAAGGGGTTCTGCAAGAGTCTCATTTGTGTGAATCCGTGTCCATCCGTGGTTTCAATAACCCATCGTCACCCACTTGATGCCGCGCGGCGACCTCACAGTGTTGTGCCGCTCTGGACCGGGACCGCCGCGGGCGCGGCGGCAGGCACGTCCTCCTCGGCGAAGCCGCCGACCTTCAGCGCCTCGTTCAGGTGGTGGCTGAGGTTGCCGAGCAGGCGCGAGATCTTGGCGACGTTGCCGGTGAACTTCGCCTTGAAGAAGAAGTAGATGAACATCGAGGGGATGGCCACGATCAGCCCCGCCGCCGTGGTGATCATCGCCTCGCCGATGTTCGCCGCCAGTTTCTCGGGCGAGCCCATGGCGCCCATGCCGATCTTGTCGAAGGCGCCGATCATGCCGGTGACGGTGCCGAGCAGCCCCAGCATGGGGGCGATCTGCGCAACCAGCGACAGGTGCCCCAGCGGCTTCTGCCACTCGGTGATTTCCTCGACCGAGGCCTCCTCCATCGCCTTCTCGAAGGAGGAGGCGTCGGCCTCGCCGGCGCTGCTGCCGATGCGCGCCAGGCCGGCCGCGAGGATGGAGGTGAGCATGCAGGGGGCGCTGGCGCACAGGGCCTGCGCCGCCTTGTAGTCGAGCCGCCCGACCGCCTTGCGCAGCTGGGTCTGGATGTCGGGGCGCGCCATTTTCTCCAGGCGGTACTGGAGCGCGCAGTAGACGGCGAGCCCGACGCCCACGACGGAGCAGAGGCCGATCGGCCACATGACCGGCCCGCCGACCTTCCACATCTCGACCAGCGTCTTGCCGCCCGCTTCGGCGCCGGGGGCGCCCGCGCCCGTCTGCGCCTGCGCCGCCAGCGCCGCCA
>JAAYZO010000438.1 GCA_012514865.1 Lentisphaerota bacterium
CGACCGCCTGATGCCCCTCCTGCACAACGTCGCCACCGCCGGCCGGAGCTGGCGCGAACACGGCGTCACCGCCGCACAGGTCCGCGCCCGCCTGCACTCAGACGTGGAAGGCGGCAGCCGCCGCCTCTGGGCCTACGCCGACCAGGCCATCAGCGCGGCCGAGAAACAGGGCTACCTCGCCCCGCCCGGCTGAGGGCAGGGCGAGGACGAGTGACCGGGCAATTCAGCAGAGTCGGCTTCTGGACATGCGGGGGGTCTTCCCTCCGCTGCCGGAGCGCGGCATTTCGTCGAGTGGCGGCATTGACACTCCCGACGGTGGCGGTACCCTACAGCATCAGCGCGTGCGGATTTCGAGTCCGCACGCTGCCCGAGAAGGAGAGGTTGCGGATCTCGACATGGCTTCGGTGGTGCCGTCCGTGCGGCGCGTTGTCGTGCCGCCCCTTTGCAGGCACCGCCCGTGTTCGTCGTGGTCTGCACTCTGGACTGGTCATGTTGTCCAGGGCTTCGCGTGGGCGCTATCGGTGTCATGCAAAGCGCGTCGGGGACGATCAGCACACCCGCCTGTGTTGCCGCAAGGCAACCACAGGCCACTGCCAGGTCTGCCGGAGCGGGGCCGTCGCTCGCGGCACCTCTGGACCCACGCGCCACGCGCCGTACGCTTCTCGAACGGGTGGCAGGGGGTGACGAGGCCGGCTGGGAGGAGTTCTACTGCCGCTATGCCGGGCTGATCGACTGGTACTGCCGGGAACGGGCGATCCCGCCGTTGACCAGCCCCCATGACCGACAGCTCGTCGTCCAGGCGGTCATGGTGTTCTTCCACACCCACGGACCACGCTATGACGACCGCCGCGGTGTGAGTTTCCGCAGCTACCTGATCGGCGTCACGCGCAAGAAGATCCACGAGGTCCGGCGCGAACTGCATCGGCCCTGCGAGTCCGTCCCTGCCGACAACGACGTCGCCCCCGCGTGCGACGGCATTGCGGACGAGGCGGACCCTGCCAGCGCCTACGATGGCAGGGAACAGCACGATCGGCTGCTAAAGCTCTTGGAGCGGCTTCGACACGACCCGGCCGTACGCCCTGAGCATTTCCGCGTGCTCGGGCTGCTCTTGGATGGCGTCCCGGCAGATGAGATCCACCGGCAGACGGGTCTGGGCCTCAACAACCTTTACGTCATCAAGCACAGGCTCATCCGCCGCCTGCGCGAACTGGACAGGCAGGAGGCTGCCTCATGACCGCGTCCTGCATCGGCGCCGAGCGTCTGGATGAGCTCGCCTGCGGTGGCCGGCCCACCGACCGCGAGCGCCGCCACCTGGCGCAGTGCAGGAACTGCCAGGCCCGACTCGGTGCCTACCGCGAGGACGAGGAATTCCTCCGCACCAAGGTCCGTCCCGCCCTCGCGGCGGCCGCTGCCCCCGCGGACGCGCCCCTCTTCTTCGGGCCCTACGGGCCGTGCGTCCTCATCGGGCGTGGCGGCATGGCCAGCGTCTACAGCGCCTGCGGTCCCGACGGCGAACGAGTCGCCGTTAAGGTATGCCGAGACGCCCGGGCGTTGCCCTACTTCCGCCGCGAGATCGCCACGATGCGGCGGGCCCATGCCGCCGGTGTGCCGGGCATTCCCCCGGTTCTGGCGGCTGATGAAGAGCATGTTCCGGCGTACTTCGTGACACGTCTCTACACCGGCGGCAGCCTGGCCGATGCCCTTGCCGCGCGGGGGCCGCTGTCAACCGAGGCTGTCCTGACCTTGGCCGAGCGCCTGGCGGGTGTCCTGGCTGACCTGCGGCGCCTCGATGTGGTCCATCGAGATATCAAGCCATCCAACGTCCTCTTTGATGACGCCGGACAGGCGTGGCTGGCCGACCTTGGACTGGCCAGGCAGTACGGCGAAAATGCCCATCCCGAGGACCGCCTCTCCTCCCTGGGAGTTGCCTTGACTCGTCCCGACTCGCCACCTGTGACGGTCGCGTACATGTCCCCCGAGCAGGCCGCGGGGGCGAGGCTGACGCCGGCTTCGGACGTCTTCGCTCTGGGCATCGTGCTGCACGAGGCCGCCACCGGCACCCACCCCTTCCCCGGACGCACGGTCTACGAGGTGGCCGCCGCTATTCAGCGTGACGCGCCGCCGCCGATCCGCGCCGTGGCACCGGATCTGCCAGAGCTGTTCGCCGAGGCGCTCACCCGCTGCCTGTCGCGAGACCCCGCCAGACGGCCGTCGCCGAAAAAAATCGTCGAGTGCTGTAAGGAATCGCTCCGAGGCGGCAATCCTGTTGTGAAGACAGGCAGGGCGCCTGTCACCGCAACGGAACCCGCAACGGAAGGCGCAACGACCATGACCCGTGAACTGCAGACGATCGAGGCCGCCGCACAGTGCCTCTCCCGGAACGGCCTGACGGTGTCGCCCGCTCTGAACGAGGCGCTCAGCCAGTCCCGCCAGCCGCGCTATCGCATCGTGGTGGTCGGGAAGTACCAGGTGGGCAAGTCGACTCTGATCAACCGCGCTTTCCTCAAGTCCGAGGTCCTGCTCAAGGAAGGCATGGGCCTTCCCACCACGGGCGTGGTGACCGAGGTCGTGCATGGCGAGCGCCCCTGTCTGGAGGTCTTCCGCTGGCAGCGCGAAGCGGCCGCTGCCGCGGACGGCCGCAGCCATGGCGACGTGCGCACCGGAGCCATCGAGGCCGCCGAAGTGATCGCGGATCCCAGCGCCGAGGACCTGTCCCGCTTCACCGCGGCCACTGGCGAGGCCCGCCGTGAGTTGACGGAGCAGGTCGCCGGGGTGCGCCTGAGCTGGCCCTGTGAGACGCTTCGCCGCTTCACGCTGGTCGACACCCCCGGAGTCGATGACCCCGACGGCGCGCTGCTGGCCAACACCACCTACCGCGTCATCCCCGAGGCCGATGCGGCCATCCTCGTCGTCGGTCCTCGCCGACTCGACCTCCCGGAGCTGGAGTTCCTCCACTCCCGCGTTTTTCAGGCCGGCCTGAACCAGCTCATGGTCTTGGTCTCCTACAACCCCGACGGTGTCGGGCTCTCCCAACAGCACCGCGACGAGGTCCTGTCGATCATCCGCAGCCAGCTCGCCAGTGCCGGCCGTGAGCACATCCCCGTCAGGATGTTCTGCTATGACCGCGACGTCAAGGGCGACATCCTGAACACTCCGGAGGCCATCGAGCGCGCCATCGTCGACTTCGCCGAGGCCAGCGCCGCCCGCGGACGTCTTGGCAGGACGGCGCACCACTGCGCGGCAGACCTGCGCCGCGCGGAGACCGAGCTGGTGACACGGATCGCCGCCGCAGACGCATCGTATGCCGAACGTGCCGACCTGCTCGCCAAGGCCAGGCAACGGAAGATTGAGATCGAGGAACGTTACCGTGACATCTGCGCCGAATTCGTGGCCTTCCTCCGCGGCGCGCAGACGGCTTACCGCGATCGGCTCTTCGCTGGCTTGGACACCATTGCGCGCGACTACAGGAAGGGCTTCCACGAGACGACGAGCCTCTCGGATGTCCAGACACGCCTCGGCCAGGCGGACTGCCTGCTGCGTCCGGCCATCGAGGACCTGTTCCACCGTGAAGGCCGCGCCTTCGATGACGCCGTGCGCGGCGCCAGTCGGGGATTGCGTACCAGCATTGCCTCGGCGGGACTGCTTCTGAATCTGCCCGGCAGGGTCGAGATTGCCGGCGGGCCGCTGGCTCAGGTGCCCGAGGTGGCTGTACAGGCCCTCGACTACCTCGCGGCGGTCCTGATCCTCCCCGGCGGACTCATCGCCGGCGTGGTGATACGCTTCCTCCTCGGCCGCCTGCCCCTGATCGGCCGGTACATGCCGGACAGACTCTTCACCAAAGCCCTCGTCGCCAAGATCGATCGGTCTGTTGAGGTCTGCTTCGCCGACCTCCGGTCGAGCGTCGCCGATCAGCTCGACACGCTTTATCGCGAGGTGGATGCGAAGCTGACTGCGGGCTTCGCCAGCTATGTCGAGGCAGAACTCGACCCCGCCATTCGCGTCCTGGCGGAGGCCGACAGCTCGGTGGCAGACAAGGCCCGTGTCGAGGCGGTCCTGGCTGATGTCCGCAAGCATCTTGCTGCCATGGAAGACCTCATCGCGCAGCCCTGATGTCACGGAGATCCCGAGCGAGCCCAGCAGGCGAGGAGTCTCAGATGAGCGCAACGAAGGACCAGTCTACAGGCGCGGCCGCCCAGGCACCCGACCCGAGTGCGGCGTCGCGTCTGGCCGAGTACCGGTCTCGGGCGAGCGCCGAGCACATCGCGCCGATTGCGGCGCGCATCGGCAGAATGAACCGCGGCGCGGCCCGGCGTGTGTGGGGCGACGTCCAGCGGCTCTGGCGGACGGCTAAGGATCCCCACACCGCCTGGCCTGCCAAGGCCACGGCGATCGGCGCGCTGCTCTACCTGGTGACCCCCATCGACGCCATCCCCGACCTCATCCCCGGCCTCGGCCTCTCGGATGATGTCGGCGTCATCCTGGCGGCCGTCGGGTACCTCGCCTACGAGCTGAGCAGGGACGACAAGGGAGACGGGCAATGATCGGAGTTACAGGGACTGCCCACGACAAGTTCATTGACAAGGTTGCGGAGAGCCTTCAGGAACCTCGCCGGTTGCCGCAGTGGGACGCGGGCGAGGATGACTGCACGGGTGCGGTCTTTGTGGCTCCCCTGGGGCAGCTTGATTCGCCCGCCTTGGATTTCGTAGCCAAGGTGGCTCATCGACCTGCCTTCCCGGTCCTGCTTCTGTGCGTCTACAACCCGGGCACCGAGCCCAAGAGTGCTGGCAACCTCGACGAGGCTCTGCGGTCCGCCCGGTCGCAACTTGGTTCCATGGGACTGTCGCTTCCTGTTGAGGGTGTTGCGGTCCGCTTTGACTCCGATTCCGAGACAGTCGAGGAGGCCTCTCCAACCCCGAAAATCCTCTGGACACCGTCGGAGCTTCAGGAGCGGCTGGTTGCCTTCGCTAAGGCCGCCAAGAGGATCAGCGAGGCCACCAGTCCTGGCAACGAGTTCCGTCGCGCAGTCTTTTGCTCCAGCCCGGAGCAGGTGAGGCTCCACTGCGACTACTGGGATCGAGTGAGACGAGCCCGAGAAGAGTTCAGCTACCTCAGCCACATTCTGACATTCGACGTGACGGTGGCGGTCTCGCGTGGCGCCGAGGGCAGTTTTTCGGCCCAGATTGGCACCCTGTGCTGCGACCGACTCGAGATCCCCGGGAATGTCCACCCGAGTCTCACGGAGGCCCTGAAGGCAACGGCGGGAAAGGGAACGCTCGTGCCCGAGGACATGCGAGACACGCTATGCGAAAAGTTGCAGTCGTGGGCGCGCGAGAGCGGAATCGGTTGCGTCTGTGAGATCAACCTGAAGCTGACCTGTCCCGACCACGAGACCACATACCACATCGCGCAGTCGCCTATCCCGATCGAGGTGCGACCCCCGAAGAAAGAGGCAGCCCCATGAACAAACGCCGTGAAAATCAGAGCGATGGGGCGGGCATGCCCGCTCCCCGGCCGGCCGGCCGCGAGGCGGGCCGCACCGGTGGGGTGTCGCGGACGGCAATCATGGCCTTGGTCAAACAGAAGAAGGACGAGGCGGCACTGCTGAGTCGCTTGGAGTGGGAAGCCCTGGCTGCCCGAACTGAATTCCCCGAGCCCGGCGAGATCACCCGGGCGATGACTGACAAGGCAGCCACTCAAGCCAACCCTGGCCTTGGTGACATCCTGCTCGCCAAGGTGGACCGCCTCGGACACCGCGACAAGTTCCCGCGGCCCTACGACTGGGAGAACCTCATCGCCCAACTGGAGCCCGGGGAAGAACTGCTTTGGATCGTCGAGAAGAGCGTTGTTCCGGACTCCACGGGCAGCCTTACGGACGACGCCCTGCGTCTTTACCTCGGCGTCCGCTTCGGGCTGAACGAGCCCCGGGGAAAACTCGATCTCGACGAGGTGAAGCATCGCCGCAAGCGCTTCGAGGTCCTGTCGAACAGCTTTGCACGGCGGGCATTTCCCGAGAGCACGCTGACCCTCCTGGCCGTCGGCCCCAGTGACACTTCGGCGGGCGCCTCCGCGCCCCGGCCGGGCGCGGAGGGCCGCGGCGACAGCGTCGTGGAACTGCTCGAGGGCTGGTCGAGGCAGTGGGGGAGCCAGGTAAGCTGCGTGGCTGGCGTTCCCTCGCCGAAAGACCTCGAGGGCGATCGTCTCGTCGCCGAACGCGACGAGGAGGCGCGCCCTTTTGCCAGCCTCAATGACGTGGGAGACGCCCTTGATCAGGAGGGAGCATTCGCGATCGTCTTCAGCGTGACGCGGGCGCCGTCCTCCGAGATCCTCGAGCGCTTCCGGGCCAAAGCCGTCCTTCGGGACCATGTGCGGCCGCATATCAAACTGGAGATCGGCAGGAACGAATCCCAGGGCAAACAGACTGGCACGCAGAAGACCATCACGACTTCGGCAGGGACTTCCGAACAGGAAGCACGGTGGCTTGTGCCAAGACTGGCGCAGGCACTCTGTGGCTCACAGCCAGCAGGCGGTGCTGTACAGCCCGGGACCCCATGGTGGCCTCCCGAGAGGTTGCTTCAACCAGGCCGGACCACCAACTATCGGAGCGGCAAAGAACAGAAATTGCAGCCCAAAAGGTTGCTTCAACCAGGCCGGACCACCACCACGCAGGAGACGAAAGCCACGGGATCGACCGAGAGTACGACTGACCAGCGCGGTTCCTCGGTCTCGATCTCGAAGATGAACACGCTCCTGGAGTTCCTCGACTCCTCGCTGGATCAGAGCATGAAGCACCTGCAGATGGCCATGGGCACTGGCGGCTACTTCGGCTGTGCCATGGTCTACGCCGAGGATCGCCATGTCTCCCGCCGCATCGGCAGGAGCCTCGCCGCCGTGCTCTCCGGCAGTAAGAGCCATCTGCGCCCGCTGCAGATACTGCCCTTCAACGGCGATGGCTGCATGTTCCAGCTCAACCGCAACATCGCCACGCACGACATGCTGGCGCGTGTCGGTGTCTACCTCGAACTCCTCGATTGCGAACAGGCCGGCCGTCTGCTGCTCCTCCCCGACAGCGAACTTTCCGGCCTGAAGATGCGGCGCAGCGTCTTCTACGGCCGTCCCGGGCTCGCGGCCGACCTGCCGAAGCCGCGCGTCGAGATCGGCACCCTGGCCGTGGCCCGCCCCAGCGTCGATAGTCGTCGCTTCCCGACGACGACCCCGGAGGACAGGTCACGCGGGCGCTTCCGGATGAGTCTCAAGGACCTCTACAGCCACCTGCTGGTGGTGGGAACCACGGGCAGTGGCAAGACCCTGCGCGCGGCCCGCATCCTCAACGGCATCGAGCCCGACGATGCGTGCCGTGTCATCGTCATCGAGACCGCCAAGAAGACCTACCGCGACCTGCTCCGCCGCGGCGGCCGCGCGCCCCGCGTCTTTACCCTGGGCGACTCGCGACACTCACCCTTCCGCATCAACCCGTTCTATTTCGACCCCGGAACCAGCCTCAAACAGCACATCTCGGTGCTCGCCGACGCCATGTGCGAACTCCTGCCGGTCGAGGCCCTGATCGGCCCGAAACTCCGGGAAGCCATCGAGCGATGCTACATCGAGTGCCAGTGGGATATCGAGACCGGTGAGCCCATCGGCGGCGACTTCAGCCAGGCTGTCTATCCGGACATGGTCCGCTTCAACGTCGCGGTGCATGATGTCTGCAGGACTCTCGAGGATTATGGCCCCGAGGTTCGCTCCAACTACAAAGGCGCCCTGCTGAACCGGGCCCGCATCTTCATCGATGACCTCTACCAGGACATCTTCGCCTTCGATGGCAATCGTCCCTTCAATGAGCTCTTCGACCGTGATACCATCATCGAGATGGAGGAGATGCCCCCCAGCGAGATCAACATGCCGGCCTTCATCGTCTCGCTGGTTCTGCAGCGTCTGCGCGCCTTCCGCTTCCTGACGCAGTCCCGGGCCGCCCGGCCACCCGGCGCCAGTGCCGGGGCGGTTCCGGCCACAGACGCGACCGCGTCCATGGGCCGTGCCGGAGTCGGCGGCGCAACGGTGCCAAGCCTCACCCCGGACTACCCCCCGGTCCTGCTGGTCATCGAGGAGGCGCACAACGTCCTCCACCGGAAGTTCGAGAGCGAGCGTTCAGAGCGCGAGGCAGGCAAGGGCAAACGCCTGGTGGAACAGGTGTCCCGGCTGATGATGGAGGGGCGGGCGCTCCATATCGGCGTGATGGTCGTGGACCAGTCGCCCAAGAACCTCGCCGATGCCGTGGTCGCCAATGCCAATACCAAGCTGGTCTTCCGCCAGGAAGCCGGCGACGAGACCAAGGCCATCGGCACGGCCCTGGGCCTGCCCGAGACGGACTGGCCTGACCTGCAGCGCCTGGAGGACGGCGAGTGCATCGTGAAGTGCAAGGCATGGCCCTCGCCAGTCAAGCTCGCGAGTCTGAACGCCGATGAGATACCCCAGGAGCAGGGGCACCCCGAGGCGTACACGCCGACGCGGCCGCCGCGCTATGGCGAGGTGATGCGTCTCCTTAACGGCCAGGCGGTCGCTCAGAAGACCCTGGCCAGCGCGCCGGGGCAGTCCGTCCCGGCCAGCCTCGAGATGGTGCGCTTCCTCCTGGGCAAGCGGGCCCTCGAGGCCTCGTCGCCCAGTGTCGACGCCGCCCGCGCTGCTCTCGCCATCCGTGACCGTCGCGACTTGGAGGAGTACTTCCTCCCGGCGGCTCAGGACCTGGATCGCCTCCGCGAGGGCCTCCGCGAGGCGAGCGGCGCCCTTGACGGTGGCACCGACGCCGAGTTGCCGGACCAGCGCCGGGAGGCGCTCCGCGCGGCCTCGGCTGCACTCAGGGCCGCGTGCAAGGGCGACAGCGC
>JAAYZO010000439.1 GCA_012514865.1 Lentisphaerota bacterium
GCGCCGCCAGGTCTCCCGCGAGGGCTATGGCCGGCGCCAGCGCTGTTCGTCGCTCAGCGTAGCATCCGTTTGGGCGCGCGTCCAACGGCAAGGCTCTCCGAGGCCGGTTTCATCCCGGCATGGCCGCGTCGGGTCGGCCGGCGGGCGGCGGTGTCGGTGCGGGTGCGGGCGCGGGTGCCGCCGGCGCGGTGTCCGGCTCGGCGGTGGCCGCGGGGGCCTGTGGCAGATCCCACGTGGTCTCGGGCGGCGGGCCGATCGGCTGCAGGAGGGTCTCGCGGGGGGCGAACAGGGCACTGCCGCAGTCGACGACGGTGAACCACCCCGGCCGGACCTCGAGGCCCTGGCGATCGAGGGCGACCATCTCATAGGTGGGGCTGGGGAGGTCGAAGACGCGGTAGGCCATGCGGGCGCGGGCCAGATCGGCGGCGGGAACCGGAAAGACGCCGTTTTCCCGGCCGATGCCCAGGAGCAGCAACGAGCCGTCGTCACGGCGCAGCCCCACCGCCTGGCGATTGCCGACCCAACCGGCGATGCTCGAGCGCTGCTGTGAGACATCACCGAAGAGGTGCAGGTCCGCCTCATTGAGGTCCTCGATGTCCTCACGCGTGACCTCGCAGGGCAGCAGGCTGAGGGTGTAGTCGACATCGACCCGGTCGCCGGCGCGCAGGTTCAGCGGTGAGAACAACCCGGTCGCATAGAGATAGAAGTGCGTGTCGGCGCCATCGCCGCAGTGCGAGAAGATCGGCGCGAGGTCATCGCGGAAGGTGGCTTTGTAGCGATGGAAGATCCAGCCGACGGAACCGACGCCGGTCTTGGTCAGGAAGCCGCCGAGGGCACGCGTGCCGTCGAGGGCAGTGGCCGCCGCCGTGTGGTGGATGTCCGACAGGGCGGTCTGCCGGCGATCCGCGGTCGACGATGGCCAGCGGTAGACACGGAACGAGTTGTCATCGACGCGGACCATCCCCGTGCGGCTGCCGGGAAGGGCGTCCGGACTGCCGGCCGGCGGCGTGCGGTACCAGACGTAGTCGGTGTTGCCGTCGCGCCAGTCGCGGGCGCCCTGGCCGTCGAGTTTGATGTGGAGGAACTGCATGTTCTCGAGGAGAGTCGGCTCGCCGACGGCACGCAGGGCCTGGCGGACGCGGAGGTGGCAGGTGCCGGTGGCGCTGTCGGGTATGAGGGCGATCTGGATGGGCGTGACCAGACGCCGCTGGGTGTCCTCGAGGGTGTAGGACAGCGCGGCCTGGTCGCGGCCGCTGCTGCCGCGGACCTGGGCGATGCGGTCGCCATAGACCGCGCCGCAGTAGTAGTCCCAACGCCCGCTGAACCAGAAGAACTCGCGCCAGCGCGGCCCGAAATTGACGGCCACCGGGTATTCCCGATGGGGAACGATGAGGTGGCGGGTATCGACGGAGAACACCGGCATGCCGCCCGACAGGGTCGAGGTGGCAAACCAGGTCTGGGTGCCGGGCACCCGCACCACCTGCGCGCCATCGGCCTCCAGGACCGTGATGTCGTTGCGGCCGAGGTTGAGTGGCGCTGTGACCAGAGCGCAGTCAGCCCGGCCCATGGGCAGGCCGCCCGAGGCCAGCAGCTCGACTGCGGCCGGAGCCGAGCCGTTGACGCTGATCTCGACGGCGCCGCCGCGCGCCAGGCCGCGCAGCAGGATCGTCGCCGGGCCGGCGCGCGGGACCTCGAAGGTATCGCGGCTCTCGGGCCGGGGCAGGACGCGCAGGACGTAGTCGGCCTTGACCGGCACCGGGCTGTCGGTGCCGATGGACGGCCCCACCAGCAGATTGGCCGCCGGCACGCCGGCAGCGAGACCGAACAGGATGACCCCTGCGATCAGGCGGCGCCAGGATGGCGCGACGGCACAGCGCAGGCGCAGCCGCCAGCGCAGCCTCCCAGACACACGTGGGATCAGCCGAGGCATGTGGCACTCCGTGGCGTCCGACACCGACCCGCCGGCCAGACCGGGGATCCTGCCGCGGTCAGAGCCGCACTGAACAGCCGGTCCCGGGGGGTCTCGACGCCAGTTTCACATCCAACGTCGCACGCCACTCCTTATTGTAGCCCGCCATCGGCAGGATGTCAGAATCCCGCGCCGGGCATCGTCGAAGCGTGCAACCAGGCGCACGACGGCAGGTCTGATGCTAGAGTATCGATAGCACCTGCAACGCCAGGTCGACGGCCCGGGGTGGCTGTGACGACGTGACCGGCAAGGCCGGCCATGGCGTCCGCAGGGGGTGCCTGCGGGCATCGGCCCATGATGGATGGACAGCGAGCGAAGGAGAACCGGCAATGGCTCTGAAGGCAGACGTGCAGAAGATCCTCAACGCGCAGCTCGACAAGGAGTTCGACGCCTCGGTGGTGTACCACGGCATGGCGATCTACTTCGAGAAGGAGCTGCTCCCCGGCATGGCCGCCTGGTTCAAGAAGCAGGTCGATGAGGAGCGCGGGCACGCCGGCAAGATCATCGAGTACATGATGGACCGCGGCGCCGACCCGGTGATCCCCGCGACCAAGGCCCCGAAGATGAGCTACGCCAACCCGCTGGCCGCCCTGAAGGGCGCCGTGGCGCACGAGCGTGCCAACACCGCCGGCATCTACGCCTGTCTCGAGGCCGCCCAGAAGGCCGGCGACCCCGCCACGGTCGAGATGCTGCAGTGGTTCGTGAAGGAGCAGGTCGAGGAGGAGAAGTGGGCCGACGAGTACGCCGCCATGATCGAGAAGGTGCAGTCCTCGATCGGGGCTCTGTACGCTGTTGACCACCGCATCGGCAAGGCCGCCTCGGCGGACTGAGCTCTCGCGCTGTGATCCCTACACCCCGCGGTCCCGACGGGTCCGCGGGGTGTTCTTTGCTGGCTGGGCGCTAACCTGGATTATTCGCGAAGCGCCGATGCTTCGCTCACTATCCATTTGCGCCGCAACGCGTTGCGGCGCAAGTTCCGACGCGCGTCGCGGTGCGCCGCTTGCTCAAGGTTAGCCCTGAGCAAGAGGCCGCAAGTGCCTCGCGTCGAAGCCCGAAGGGTGGCCTGTTCACGGGCCGCCATGCGGCGCGTGAAGTGGTCAGGCCAACGGGCCATCGAGGATGCCCCCTCCGACTTGCCGCGGGGGTCCTGCCGTGCTAGGCTGACGGCGCGTCAGGGCCGCGCTGCCGGCGGTGCTTTTCTGGGCGCGCGGCGCCAGGCCTGGCGATCTCTGGCGACAAGGAGCACTGCAGCACCATGAAGCGAGCCGTTGTGGCCGGTCATATCTGCCTCGACATCATCCCGGCGATCGACCATGGCTTCCGCCTGGAGCCGGGGCGGCTCTACGAGGTCGGTGCGCCGACGATCGCCACCGGCGGGGCGGTCTCCAACACGGGCGTGGCCCTGCATCTCCTCGGCATACCCGCTATGCTCATGGGCAAGGTCGGCGAGGACTCGTTCGGTCAGTCGATACTCAGTGTTCTGGGCCGCTACGACGCCAGCCTGGCCGAGGGCATGGTCGTGGTGCCCGGGGTGGTCTCCTCGTATACCGTGGTGGTGAACATCCCGGGTACCGACCGCATCTTCCTGCACTGCCCGGGTGCAAACAACACCTTCGCAAGTGCCGATGTGGACCCCGCCCGCCTGGCCGGTTCGGCCCTCTTCCACTTCGGCTATCCGGCCTTCATGGCGGCGACCTACGCCGATGGCGGCCGTGAGCTGATCCGCATGTACCGCCAGGTCAAGGCGGCCGGCCTGACGACGAGCATGGACCTCGGCATGCCCGACCCTGGCGGCCCCGGCGGCCGCGCCGACTGGGCCGCCATCCTGCGCGAGGTCCTGCCGAGCGTCGATGTCTTCCTGCCGAGTGCCGACGAACTCCTCTATGCCCTCGACCGCGAGCGCTTTGGCGAGGGCGACAACCTCGACGCCGCCGAGCTGTCACGGCTCGGTCAGGCCCTCCTGGACATGGGCACCGCCATCGCGGGCATCAAGCTCGGCGCCCGCGGCATGTACCTGCGCACCGGCTCGGCGGCGCGCTTGGCGGCGATGGGCCCGGGTGCCCCGGCGGACCCCTCGGCCTGGGCTGACCGCGAGCTGTGGTTCCCGATCTTCAAGGAGGACCGCTTCGTCGGCGCCACCGGGGCAGGGGACACCACCATCGCCGGTTTCCTGGCGGCGCTGCTGCGCGGCCTGGATGTGGTCAGCGCCGGGCGGTTCGCCAATGCGGTGGGCGCCTGCTGTGTCGAGGCGGCCGATGCCCTGAGCGGCCTGCGCTCCTGGGAGGGCACCGTGGCCCGCCTCGAGGCGGGCTGGGCCGCCGTGCCGATGAGCGTTGGCGCCGCCGGCTGGCGGCCGGGCCCGCAGGGCCTCTGGTACGGCCCCGCAGACCGCGGCTGAGGGCCGCGAGCGGCGCGGCCTCCGGCCCGGGACACGGGCCGGCTTGGCGCGGGCGCTGCCCGCAGCCCAAAGGCCCGAGGGTCGGGTGTCGAGGGTCCCCAGGTCCGATGTTGGGCGTCGGACGTTGGGCGTTCAGCGTTGGGCGTTTCCCTTCCCGCGGGTCGCGGGTCGGAACGCGTCAACGAAACAAAGTCTTGGCGGATCGTGGCACAGACCCTATCGGCGGGCATGGCTTCAAGCGGCCGGCGAATCGCGGCTTGTGCTTGGCCGCCCGGGTCGGTATAGTGCAACGAGCGCGGGGTGAATGCCGAGGCCGGCAGACGAGGACCGTCGCATGCGTGACCTGCTGACAGCCTTGCTGGAACTGCAGGAACTCGAGATCGTCCTGGAAGAGTCGCAGATCGTCCATGGTGACGCCACCGCTCAGGTGGCGGTGGCGTTGACGGCGCGCATTGGCCGTCTGCGCGCCGGGGTATCGACGCAGGACCTGCGCCGTTTCGACGCCCTGCGCCGGAGCGGCCCGGCTGTCGTTCGCGAGCGGGGGGGCACCTGTGGCGGCTGCCATCTGAATGTCACCCGCGGCGACCTGAATCGCATGCGGCGCTGCGAGGTGGACTGGGTCTGCCCGAACTGCGGCCGCTATCTGTTCCTGTCCGAACCGCGACCGAGCGCGGTGGAGTGAGGACGTCGGCTATGGACATCGCCCCTCTCCTTCCCAAGGAGCACGTCATCATCGGCTTGGACGGGGCGACGCGCCGGGCCATCCTGGAAGCTCTCGTGGAGCCGTTGCGGCACGGCGACGCCGTGGCCGAGATGGACCGCTTTCTGGAGGAACTCGAGGTCCGTGAGGGGCAGGTGACCACCCAGATCCCCGGCGGTATCGCCTTCCCGCACGCGCGCTGTCAGGGCGTCCGCCGCCTGGTCATGGTCGTCGGCACGGCGCTGTCGCCGGGATTGCCGTTCAGCGGACCGGACCAGGAACGCTGCCGGCTGTTCTTCCTGATGGCGGTGCCGCCCTCGGCGCCGACGGCCCACCTGCCGTTGCTCAAGCACGTCAGCGCCTTCGTCCGGCAGGACGCCCGCGTGGAGCGTCTCCTGGCGGCCCGCACGCCGGCCCAGGCCGCGCGGCTGCTGTGCGCTTTCAGGCCCTGACGGGCCGTCTTCGTGCGCCTTCGAGCGCGTCTGCATGGTGATCCTATGCCGGACGCCTGCGGAAGCCGAAGCGGCCCTGGGACTGCTCCGTCAGGCGTTGATGGCGACCACGCGGGAGCC
>JAAYZO010000440.1 GCA_012514865.1 Lentisphaerota bacterium
TCCGACGGGTCCGACTGGTCCGACTGGTCTGACTGGTCTGACGGATCTCCCCCGCCGGGCCGCTGGCCTCGCCCGGTCCGGCGGGCTCGGTGGCGTCGCGGGTCGAGCGAGCGCGGCGTGCCTTGGGCGCCGCGGCTGGGGTCTCGGCCGGTGCTGCCGCGGCCGGGGGGGCGTCCTCGGCGGGGCTCTCGGCCGGCGCGGTTGTCTGACTGGTCTGACTGGTCTGACTGGTCTGACGGATCTCCCCCGCCGGGCCGCTGGCATCGCCCGGCCCGGTGGGCTCGGCGGGCTCGCCCGGCTCGCCCGGTTCGCCCGGCCCGGCGGGCTCGGTGGGCTCATCCGGCTCGGGGCTCTGGGCGGTGCCGCGGTCGACGAGGGTGACTGACTCGACCGGGTAGGGGCTGACCTTGAAGCCGCGGGCGGTGGATGAGCGCAGTTCGATGTCGTCGAAGGCGACGCGGACGCTCTCGAGTTTGCGCCGCGCGTTGGGCTTGAGGACGAGGTCGACGACGACGCCGCGGTTGGTGTAGAGCGCCTCGATGAGGCAGTTCTTCGGGAGCGAGGCGTACTCCTTCTCCATGATATAGCGGTCGACGCGGAAGCGTTTGGCGTAGAGGGTGCCGTTGCGGCGGTCGCGGTAGAGGATGGAGTAGATCTGTTCGCGGTCGGCGCGGAGGAGGTACTTGACCGGTCCGACGTAGAGTTTCTGGGGCACGGCGATGACCGAGAAGACGCCGTCGTTGCGCAGGAGGAGGAGCCGGTCGAACTCGCTGCAGAGGAGGGGCAGGTCATTGCGGCTGGAGTTGCGCACATCGCTGCCGACGAACTGGTTGGCGCGGTCGTGTCCGACGCGGAGGTTGCGGAGGGCGACCTCGCGGGCGTCGACCTGTTCGAGGTTGGTGATGCGGGTGCGTCTGGAGAAGGCCTTGCCGAAGCGTGTGAGGAGGCTCTCGATGTAGGCGATCGTGAAGTCGACGAGGTGTGCCAGGTGGTGTCGGGCCTCGTCCATGCCCTGGAGGATCTTCTCGATTTCCTCGCGATTGCGGTCGATATCGAAGCGCGAGATGCGGCGGATCTGGATCTGCAGGAGCTTCTCGATATCCTCGTCGGTGATGTCGCGGCGGAGCTGGTCGCGGAAGGGCTTCAGGCCGCGGCGGACCTCGCCCATGACCGCCTCGATGGTCTCGGCCTCCTCGATGCGCTTGTAGATGCGGTGCTCGATGAAGAGCTGCACCAGGGTCTTCTCGTGGAAGCGCTCCTGGAGTTTGCCCAGCTCGATCTCGAGTTCACGGCGCAGGTACTCGAGGAGCTTCTCGGTGTTGCGGCGCAGGACCTCGCTGACGGTCATCTCGACCGGGGTGTTGTCGCGGATGACCATGATGGTCGAGTTGACGGCGACCTGGCAGTCGGTGTAGGCGTAGAGCTGTTTGATGGCCTCATCGGCGTGCACACCGCGGGGCAGGAGGACCTCGATCTCGACATTCTCGGCGGTGTAGTCGTTGAAGCCGGCGATCTTGATCTTGTTGCGTCGCGCCGCGTCCTCGATGGAGGCCATGAGCGACTCGGTGGTGGTGGTGGCCGGGACCTCGCGGATGACCAGGCGTTTGTCGGAGTCGACCTCGATCTTGGCGCGCAGCACGACCCGGCCGCGGCCGTCGTCGTACTCGCTGACGTCCATGAGGCCGCCCTGCTGGAAGTCGGGGTAGAGCTTGAAGGGCCGCTGGCGCAGGATGGCGATCTGGGCCTTGAGCAGCTCGTTGACGTTATGCGGCAGGACGCGCGTGGTCATGCCGACGGCGATGCCCTCGGCGCCCATCATGAGCAGGGCCGGGACCTTCGCCGGCAGGGTGACCGGCTCGCGGTTGCGGCCGTCGTAGCTGTCGACGAACTCGGTGATCTCCGGGTTGAAGAGCACCTCGCGGGCCAGGGGCGTCAGGCGGCACTCGATGTAGCGCGCGGCCGAGGCCGGGTCGCCGGTGAGGATGTTCCCGAAGTTGCCCTGGCGGTCGATGAAGTAGTCCTTCGCGGCCAGGACGACGAGGGCGCCGCCGATGGAGGCGTCGCCGTGCGGGTGGTACTGCATGGTGTGGCCGATGACGTTGGCCACCTTGTGGAAGCGCCCGTCATCCATGACGTGCAGCGAGTGCAGGATGCGGCGCTGCACCGGCTTCATGCCGTCGTCGACGTCGGGGATGGCGCGGTCCTTGATGACGTAGCTGGCGTACTCGATGAAGTGCTTCGCCATGAGCTGGCGCAGGCCATCCGAGTCGTCCGCCGGGTGCGCCGGCAGGGTCAGCGCGCCGCTGTCGCCGCCGTCGCCGCTGCCGCCATCGCCGCCGGTCGCGGTCGCGACGTCATCCGAGTCCTCGGGGCTCGAGCCCCGGTCCTCGGCATCCTCCGGCGAGGGAGGCAGGGTATCGTGGTCGTCCGGCATGGGTTTTCCGCAGGTTGATCGGCGTCGTTCAGATCAGGTTCTGCATGATATAGCGGCGCCGTTCGGGGGTATTCTTGCCCATGAAGAAGTCCAGCATGCCGGGCACGGCCCGCTGGTTCTCCACGGTGACTTTCAGCAGGCGCATGTCGTCGCCGATGAACTGTCCGAACTCGTTCGGCGAGATCTCGCCGAGGCCCTTGAAGCGCGTCATCTCGGCGCCGCGGCCGAGACGGGCGCTGGCGGCATCGCGCTCGCGCTCGTCGTAGCAGTACACGGTCTCGCGTTTGTTGCGCACGCGGAACAGCGGCGTCTCGAGCACGAAGAGGTGCTCCGAGAGCACCAGTTGCTCGAAGAAGGTCAGGAAGAAGGTCACCATCAGGTTGCGGATGTGCATGCCGTCGACGTCGGCGTCGGTGGCGATGATGACCTTGGAGTAGCGCAGGCCCTCGAGGCCGTCCTCGATGCCGAGGGCGCGCATGATGAAGTACAGCTCCTCGTTGCTGTAGACGGTCTTGCGCAGATGCCCGTGGCAGTTCAGCGGCTTGCCCTTGAGGCAGAAGATGGCCTGGGTCTCGACATCGCGGCAACTGATCAGCGAGCCGGCCGCCGACTGGCCCTCGGTCAGGAAGACCATCGACTCGCCGCCGCGCCAGCACTTGGCCTTGCGGCCGCCGGCCGGGACGTCGTCGTTGAGGTGGAACTTGCAGTCGCGCAGCTTCGGTATCTTGAAGCTGGCCTTGCGGGCGTTCTCCTTGGCCTCGCGCTTGACGAGCTGGATCTCCTTGCGGACCTTCTCGTTCTGCTGGACCTTCTCGAGGAGCCGTTCGCGGACCTCGTGGTTCTGGTAGAGGTAGCGGGCCACGACCTCCTTGACCCTGGCCACGATCTCCGGTCGGATCTCGGTGTTGCCGAGTTTGTTCTTGGTCTGCGATTCGAAGACCGGCTCCTTCAGGCGCACGGCCACCGCCCCGACGATGCCGTTGCGCACGTCGTCGGCGTCGAGGCTGCGCCCGGCGACCTCGTTGACGCCCTTGAGGATGCCCTCGCGGAAGGCCGACTCGTGGGTGCCGCCGTCGTTGGTGTACTGGCCGTTGACGAAGGAGTAGTAGGTCTCGCCGAAGCTGTTGGTGTGGCAGAAGGCGAACTCGAGGAAGTCCTCTTTGTGGTAGACGATGCCGTAGAGGACGTCCTCGTGGACCTTCTCGCGCAGGAGGTCGAGGATGCCGTCGCGCGAGTAGAAGCGTTCGCCGTTGAGGTACAGCGACAGGCCGCTGTTGAGGTAGGCGTAGTTCTGCAGCCGTCGCCGCAGGAACTTCTCTTCGAAACGGAAGCCGTCGAAGAAGCGCGCCGCCGGCAGGAAGCTGACCTCGGTGCCGTCGGGGTCGGGGCTGGCGCCCTCCTCTTCCTCCTGCAGGGCGCCCTCGGCGAAGACCAGACGACGGAAGCGGCCGTCACGCACCGACCGGACCGTGAAACGTTCCGACAGCGCGTTGACGGCCTTGAGGCCGACGCCGTTCAGACCCACCGAGTACTGGAAGGCCTCGGTGTTGTACTTGCCGCCGGTGTTGATCTGCGAGACGCACTCGACGAGCTTGCCGAGGGGTATGCCACGGCCGTAGTCGCGCACCGTCGCCGTACCGTCGGCAGCGATGGCGACATCAATACGCCGGCCCTGCTTCATGATGAACTCATCGACGCTGTTGTCGATGACTTCCTTCAGCAGGACATAGATGCCATCGTCAGGATGCTCGCCGTTGCCCAGCCGGCCGATGTACATCCCTGGACGCGTCTGGATGTGCTCCAGGGAACTGAGAGTCTTGATGTGGCTTTCGTCGTAACGGGCGTCGTGGTCCTTGGTCATCGCGGTCTCTGACTCACCCCGGCCGGGTCAGTCCTCGTCGTCGTCGATGTCGTCCTCATCGAGGTCCTCGTCGTCGTCGTCGGCGGCCACGGCGGTATCGACATCCAGGTCCAGTTCGTCTTCGTCATCGCCCTGGTCGTCGGCGAGATCGTCATTGAGGGCACTGAGCAGGGGCGCACCGCACTCCGGACAGAGGCCGTCGTCGTCCTCGACATCACTCATCAGGACCTTGCACTCACAATACGGGCAACGGATGGTTTCCATAGGTAACAGTCTCCCGGCGGCTGACGTGCGTCCCTCCGGTCCGCCCTGGCCGGCCTGCCACGACACGCCCCGCCCTCGACGGGTGCGGCGTCCTTCCCGGCAGCCTCCGGCGGCACGACAGACCACGGGTTCCCGGTCACTGCATCTGCAGCGAGAGCAGGAACTCGATGTTGCTGTTGGTCTTCTTGAGCTTGGTGATGAGCAGTTCCATGGCTTCGACAGTAGGCACACCGTTGAGCACCCGTCGCAGGGTCCAGACCCGCTCCAGCTCGTCCGGGTGCAGCAGCAGCTCTTCGCGCCGCGTACCGCTCTGCTCGATATTGATGGCAGGATAAATGCGTTTGTCAACCAGGCGCCGGTCCAGATGCAGCTCCATGTTGCCGGTGCCCTTGAACTCCTCGAAGATGACCTCGTCCATGCGGCTGCCGGTGTCGATCAGGGCCGTCGCCAGGATGGTCAGGCTGCCGCCCTCCTCGATATTGCGGGCGGCGCCGAAGAAGCGCTTCGGCTTGTGCAGGGCATTGGCGTCGACACCGCCGGAGAGGATGCGGCCGCTATGCGGCTCGATGGTGTTGTAGGCCCGCGCCAGGCGCGTGATGCTGTCGAGGAGCACGACCACATGCCGGCCGTGTTCGACCTGGCGCTTGGCCTTCTCGATGACCATCTCGGCGACCTGCACATGGCGGTCCGGCGGCTCGTCGAAGGTGCTGCTGACGACCTCGCCCTGGACCATGCGGCGCATGTCGGTGACTTCCTCGGGGCGCTCGTCGATGAGCAGGACGATCAGGACGATGTCGGTGTTGTTCGCCGTGATGCTGTTGGCGATCTTCTGCAGCAGCACGGTCTTGCCGGTGCGCGGCGGGGCCACGATCAGGCCGCGCTGGCCGCGCCCGACCGGGGTGACCAGGTCGACCACGCGCATGCTGATCTCCTCCTTGCCGCGCTCCAGAATCAGGCGCTGCGTCGGGAAGAACGGCGTCAGGTTCTCGAAGGGGACCTTGCCCTTCTTCAGCTCCGGGGCCTCGCCGTTGATCGACTCGACCTTGAGCATGGCGAAGAAGCGTTCCTTCTCGCGCGGCTGCCGGATGGCACCCATGACCGTATCGCCGGTGCGCAGCGAGAAGCGCCGCACCTGCGACGGGCTCATGTAGATGTCTTCCGGGCAGGGCAGGTAGCTGAAGCCCGGGCTGCGCAGGAAGCCGAAGCCGTCCGGCAGGACCTCGAGGGCGCCGCCGCCGTAGAGGACGCCGTTCTTCTCGTTGCCGCTCTTGATGATCTCGAAGATCAGGTCGTGCTTGCTGAGCGAGCCGACGCCCTCGATATTCAGGTCGATGGCCATCTGCGTCAGGGCGGTCATCTCCATGTTCTGGAGTTCGCGCAGGTCGAGGTTGGGCAGGGGGTTGGCGCTGACGGTGCCGGCGGCGACGTCCTGGGCCTCGTCGCTGTCGACGGGGGCGCCGACGGGCTCGACCGGGGGCGTCGCGGCGGCGGGCCGCACCATCTCGGCCGGTGCCGCGCCGGGGGCGCCGGCGGGCTGCCGGTGGTTGCCGTCGACATTGCCGCGGTTGTCGTTGCTGGCGCGGTTGCCGCGGTTGTCGTTGCCGTCGACATTGCCGCGGTTGTCATTGCTGGCGCGGTTGCCGCGGTTGTCGTTGGCATCGGCATTGCCGCGGTTGTCGCCGCGGCCGCGGCGGAAGTTGCGGTTATTGTCCTGGCGGTTGCGGTTCTCGTGGCTGCGTCCGCCGCTGCCGCCGCCCTGGCGCCGGCCGCGCTGGCCTTCGGGGCGTGCCGGTCGTTCGCGGTTGGCGACGTCACGGGAGGCGGTATCGCGGTCGCGCAGGTCCTGAGCCGGCCGCTCGGCGGCTGGCGGTGTGCCGGCGGGCCTGGCCTGGGGCGGCCGGTCGGCGGCCTCGGGGCCGGGCTCCGCCGGGGCGCGCGGTGCCGGCGCACTCGCCGGCGGCTCGGCCGGTGCGGCAGGCGGTGCCGGCGGGCGCGGTGTGGCAGCGCCCTCGGCGGGCGCCGCGCCGGGCGTATTCTGCGCGGCGCGCGGCTCGTCCTGGGGGGCAGCCTGAGGGGCGTCTGTGTCGGCGGACTTGGCCATGACCCGGTTCCTCTGCTCGCACTTGGTCCAGTGCTGTCCTCGCCCGGGCCGCAGCCGGCCCGCCCGCGGGGATGGTTTCGACAAGGCTCAGGAAGTGAATCGTTCGTACAGGAGGCAGCACTGCTGCCGCAGTCGTTCCACGCTGCCCGTGTTGATCAGTCCATACTCGGCACGGGCCAGCTTCTCGTCCATGCTCATCTGGTGTCTGAGCCGGGCGGCGATATGCTCGTCGCTCCAGCCGCGCCGGCGCAGGCGTTCCCACTGTGTGGTCGGGTCGCACCAGACCGCGACCGTGTGATCCAGGCCGGCATCCCAGCCGACCTCGAACAGCAGCGGCACCGCGCAGCAGAAGACCGGCGTAGCGGCGCCGGCCGCCAGGTCCATGAGGCGCCGCCGGGCGCGCGGGTGGATCAGGTCATTGAGCCACTGCAGCGCCAGGTCGTCAGCGAACACACGCTGCGCCAGTGCCCCCCGGTCAATGCCGCCGTCCGCCGTCAGGACCCCCGCGCCCCAGCGCTCAGCGACCGCCTGAGCGACCGCGCGATCCGAAGCGTAGAGGTCGTGCACTACGGCGTCCGCATCGGCCACCGTGGCGCCCAACGCCTGGAAACAGCCGAGGACTGTCGACTTGCCGGCAGCCATGCCGCCGGTAACCCCAACCACAATCATGGTCTTGGAAATGCTCTCGACACAACCCGCGATCGACATCCGGGAGTCTGTACTCCCGCGCCAACACACCCGACCGGAAGTCAACTGTCAGTCTGTGGGGTTGAGTTCAGGGGGGAGGGCAACCGCAATCACACCCAGGCCCCGAAGCCGAGGCCGCCATGCGAGGGATCTTCATCCTCGTGCCCTAGTATAGCGTCGACCCGCGCCGGCCGCAAGCATGTCGCGACGCAATTTGCAGAAAAGACACCGGCGCGGGCCGACGCGGGCGCGGTCAGGCCGGCACGACGTAGGCGGCCACCGCCGCCAGGAGGTCGCTCGGGACGCGGACGCGCAGGCGGATGCCGGCCTCGTCGTAGGCCTCTTCCAGGATGGCGCTGCGGCGGCGCAGGAGGGTCACCACCGCATAGCGGTCGTGCGGCACCAGGAGGAGCTGTTCATGCAGGGCCGCCTCGAGTTCGCGGCAGAGGGCCTGGGTCAGTTCCGGCAGGCCCTCGCCGGTGCGCGCCGAGGTCAGCAGGCCTTCCGGGCAGGTGCGCTGACGCCGTCGGCGTTCCAGCGGGTCGGTGATGAGGTCGACCTTGTTCAGAGCGACCAGGACGGGCTTGTCGCCGGCGCCGATCTCGGTGAGCACGGCCCTGGTCGTGTCGCGCTGCGCCTCAAGGTCACGGCTGGTGATGTCCACGACCTCGATCAGGAAGTCGGCCACCAGGGTCTCTTCCAGGGTCGACTTGAAGGCCTCCACGAGCTGGTGGGGCAGCTTGCGGATGAAGCCGACGGTATCGACCAGAAGGAGTTCCTGGTGGTTGGGCAGGACGAGGCGTCGGACCGCGGGGTCGAGGGTGGCGAAGAGCTGGTTGGCGGTGAAGGCCTCGGCCTGGGTCAGGGCGTTGAGCAGGCTGGACTTGCCGGTGTTGGTGTAGCCGACGATGGCGGCCACCGTCACGGGGCGTTTCTGGCGCTGCTGGCGCTGGACGCGTCGCTGTTTCTGGACCTCGTCGAGCTGCTCCTTGAGCCGGTCGATGCGGCCATGGACCAGCCGGGCGTCGACCTCGAGCTGCTGTTCGCCCTCGCCGCGGCTGCCCATGCCGCCGGTCGCGCCGCGCTGGCGGTGCAGGTGCGTCCAGCGCCGGCGCAGGCGGGGCAGGGCGTAGGTGGCGCGGGCCAGGTCGACCTGGAGGACCGCCTCGCGCGTCTGCGCCCGGGCGGCGAAGATGTCGAGGATGACCTCCTGGCGGTCGATGACGGCCAGGTCACTGAGGGCCTCCCAGTTGCGCTGTTGCGACGGCGTCAGGGCGTCGTCGAAGATGATCACCTCGGCACCGCAGGCACGGGCCGTGGCGCACAGCTCGTCGGCTTTGCCGGAGCCGACCAGGTAGCGTGGATGGGGCTCGCGCAGGTGCACGAGCTGCTCGCCGACCACCTCGACGCCGAGGGTGTCGCTGAGTTCAGCCAGCTCGTCCAGGAGTTCGCGCGCCAGGTCGGCCGGGACGCTGCCCGTATGCAGCCCGACCAGGAAGGCACGGGTCGGCCGGGGAGCAGTCTCTTGGAGGGGCTTGGATCGGTCGGTGCTCACAGCGTGCTTTCTGCCTCGATGGCCTGGTGCCGCGCCGGTTGCCGGCAGGCGGCCGCGCGGCGTCGCCGCGAACCATCACCATAGCCTCGGGCAGGGCCGTTTCCAGCCGGCGCGCCGTGCCGCGCCGCCTCAGGCCGGCCCGCGCGGGCGGCGGATGTGGACGCTCTGGACCAGGCCGCAGCAGGCCATGACGGCGATCATGAACGAGCCGCCGTGACTGACGAAGGGCAGGGGCAGGCCGACGATCGGGGCCGCTTTGACGGTCATCCCGATGTTAATGAACGCGTGCGTGAAGATCAGCACAGCGACGCCGACGGCCAGGTAGCACCCCAGGTCATCGGCGGCACCGGCGGCGGTGCGCAGGGCGCAGACCAGGATGCCGATCAGGGCGCAGACCACCCCGGCGGCCCCGACGAAGCCGGTCTCCTCGCCGATCACCGAGAAGATGAAGTCGCTCGAGGCGACATTGCGCGGCAGGAAGCCCAGGACGTGCTGCGTGCCGCGCATGTAGCCCTTGCCCCAAAGCCCGCCGCTGCCTACCGCCAGGAGGCTCTGCTGGGCATTCCAGCTGTCGCTGGCCTGGCGGAAGAAGGCGGCGTGGCGGCGCTCGGCCTCCTCCTGCACCGGCTCGGGCATGAACGGCGCCGCCAGGGCCAGGGCCAGCGACGAGGGCGCCTCGATGAAGACCTTGATGCGGTCCTGCTGGTAGCGCTTCAGACGCGGGTAGGCCAGCGTTCCGGCCAGGCTCGCACAGAGCACCGCCGCCACGATCCAGCGCCAGCGCAGGCGGGCCGTGAAGGCGATCGCCAGGGCAAAGGGCACGAAGACGATCGCCGTGCCGAAATCCGGCTGCAGGAGGATCAGCGCCATCGGCAGCGCGATCGCGGCCAGGCAGGGCACCACGCAGTGCACCGGCGAGCGCCGCAGCCAGGGGTGGCTCGCCACCCAGGCTACGAACAGCAGCACCGCCGGCTTGGCCAGCTCGGAGGGCTGCAGGGGCACGCCCAGGCCCGGCACCGGCAGCCAGCTCCGCGCCGCGTTGTGCACCACGCCCAGCGGCGAGAGGACCAGCACCAGCAGGAGCAGGGCACCCAGATAGGCGAGCCAGGACCACTCGGCCAGACGGCGGTAGTCGGCGGCCGCCAGGGCCACGTAGGCGGCCAGGCCGATGCCGGCGTGCAGGAGCTGGCGTTGCCACTGGCCGGCGAAGTGCCCGCCGACCTCCTGGCCCACACCGTAGATGAACAGCAGCCCGGTGCCGAGCAGGAGCAGGTTCAGCCCCAGCATGGCGAAGTCCATGCGGAGGAGGGGGCGGAGTGCGGCGAGTGTGGGGCGGCCCGTGTGCATGGTGCTGTCAGACGACGCGAGGGACTCGAGGGTGACGGCCCGGTGCGGCCGGCGAGCGGGAGGCTGCCGCGCCGCCGTGCCACTATAGAGCCCGCCGCCGCCGTCGCCAGTCGGACGGATCGTCCTGCACGGGCCGGGCAGCGACTTGCGCCGGCGTGTTTCGAGGTGATAGTAAGGATCAGTTGCGAACATCGTGATGGAGTTGCGGCATGCGTCGACAGCGACAGGACGCCATCTGTGCGGAGCTGGAGCGAACCGGCCGGGTGACGGTTGAGGCTCTGGCGGCGTCGTGGGGCGTGCAGCCGATCACCATCCGGCGCGACCTCGACGACCTGGCCGAGCGCGGCCTGCTGATCCGGGTCCGCGGCGGCGGGGTGCGCAGCACGCGGGTGAGTCTTGAGTTCAGCTACAGCGACCGTCTGCAGCAGCAGCTCCCGGCCAAGCGTGCGATTGCGCGGGCGGCGGCGGCGCAGGTGGAGTCGGGTCAGACGGTGCTTCTGGACACCGGCAGCACGACGCAGTTGATTGCGCGCGAGCTGTCGGGTCGGACCGGCCTGACGATTGTGACCAACTCGCTGGCGGTGGGCTACGAGCTGCGCGGTTCGGCGGGGCTGCAGGTGGTCGTCCTGGGCGGCCTGGCCCGTCCTGGCGGCATCGAGCTGGTGGGTCCCTTCACCGAGCGGCAGCTCGCCGAGATCCGTGCCGACCTGGCCTTCCTGGGCGCCGACGCGGTCGACGCCGCGGCCGGCTTCTACGCGGCCAGTCCGGAGGTGGCCCGCATCGAGACCCTGATGATCCGCGCCGCGGCCCGGGCCGTGGTGGTAGCCACAGCCGACAAGCTGCAGCGGCGGTCCTTTGTGCGCTACGCGCGGCTGAGCGAGGTTGACGCCTGGGTGACCAGCGGCGAGATTGAGCCGGCGGCGGAGCGTCGGCTCCGGCGTCAGCTCCAGGTGCTGCAGGTCCCCAGTCTCGAGGATGCACAGCGATGACCCATCCAGCCTCTTTCTGCATTGACGATGCCCGCGTAGTGGTGCCCGGCCGGGAGGTCGTGCGCGGTGGCCTGCGCGTGACCGACGGCCGCATCGCGGCGTTCGGCCCGGCGGTCCGCGCCGCGGCCGGCGAGGCGCGTATCGCGGCGTCGGGCGCCCTGCTGACGCCCGGTCTGATCGACGTCCACACGCATGGCCTGCATCACGTCCGCTACGACGCCGGCCCCGGCGACCTGCGCCAGGGCGCCGCCTGCCTCGGCGCTTACGGCTGCACCTGCGCCTACCCGACTCTGATCGGCAAGGCCGACAAGGCCTTCCTGGAGCTCCTCTCGGCGACCTGCGCCGGCCTGGACGGCGCTGACGGCCCGAATGGTGCCTGCATGCCCGGCCTGCATCTGGAGGGCCCCTTCCTCGCCTTCACCGGCGCCGGCTGCACCCTCGTCCCCGGCGACGTCGGGATGCTCCGCGAGATCCTGGCGGCCGGCCAGGGCCGCGTCGCCAGCATGTCGATCAGCCCGGACGCCGAGAACATCCTGCCGGTGATCGAGGTGCTGGTCGAGGCCGGCATCCGCGTCTTCATCACCCACACCGGTGCGACCCTGGCGCAGACCCAGAAGGCCATCGATGCCGGGGCGCGCCATGCGACGCACTTCTACGACGTGTTCTACCCGCAGCCCGAAACCGACCTCGGGGTGCGCCCGGTGGCCTGTGTCGAGGCCATCCTGGCCGACCGGCGGGTCACGGTGGATATCATCACCGACGGCGTCCACGTCGATCCCACCGCCGTGCGCATGAGCCTCTATGCCAAGGGCTGGGAGAACCTGATGATGATCACCGACAGCAATGTCGGCGCGGGTCTGCCGCCGGGCGAGTACGACACCCCCTGGGGCTTCCGCATCTACGCGCATCCGGCCAAGGCGGCCCGCATCATCGGCGACCACCCGTTCGCCGGGGCTCTGGCCGGGAGTGCCCTGACGAGCAATGTCGGCATGGCGAATCTCCTGAGCTGGTTCGGCGAGGAGCTCGAGGAGGCCCGCATCTGGGCCATGGGGACGAGCAACCCGGCCCGTCTGATGGGCCTCGAGGGCAAGGGCACCATCCGCGTCGGCGCCGATGCCGACCTGGTGCTCTGGCAGCAGGAGAGCCTGACGCCGCGGCTGACCTGGGTCGGCGGGCGCTGCATCTACGACAGCACGAAGTGATCCCATGGCACGCCCGGCGGGCGACGGCCCCGGCCGCGACGCCGGGCAGGAGAGACGAGGAGACGAGATCCCGATGAGTACCTTCACCTGGAAACCGGCCGAGTTCATACCCTTCCGCGACATGGCCGCCATCGAGCGCTGCCGTGCCATTCGCAA